>CANHXF010000039.1 GCA_947464515.1 Flavobacteriales bacterium | reverse complement strand
TCGGATTTTTACCTCCTCCTTTGAAGATCAAAATATCTTTAACGACTCAATGGTGATTCCGGTTGCAGTTAACATTACTCGCGATTTGGCACTGCTCAGAGCCAAACAACCAGGGTCCAACGATAAAATTGTTGAAAATGATTCCTTGCGTTTTCCCAAAATTCAAATTGCAAACGTCGGAGCAGGTAGCACTACCCAAAACACACTTATTCGATACCGTATTGTTCAGCAACCCAGCAAAACCATTGTGTTTGCCGATACCTTGGTCGTAAGCAATATAACTCCCCTTGATACCGTTTGGTTGAATTCTTTAAAGGGATTTAAACTTAGCAGCCCAGGCGCCTATGTATTGGAAGCCTTCGCATCAATCCGCGTCGATGGAAATCCAAAAAACGATACGTTGCGATATATCTTACTCGTTGATCAAGTTTCCAACACCCATAACGTATTTGTAGCGTCCGTTGTTGCCTATCCAATGCCAACAAATGACAATATCACAATAGACAATGCGGAAGGTTATCAAAATTGGAAACTGTATGATATGAATGGCAAGGTTGTTTCCTCGGGAGATGTTAAATCAAAACAATTTAATATCAATACACAGCCTTTTTCATCAGGGCTTTATGTATTAAAATTGCAAGGTGAAATGGGTATGAAATCCATGCCTATCGCCATCGCACACCCATGATCATTCAAAAAATAAAATTATTAGGACTAGCAGCACTTGTTGGTGTGATTTCCGCTTGTGGAAGCATCAAGCCCGAGGCCCCCGCCACCGCGAACCAGGTCGTACCCGCAAAACCGATGCCCGCTATCGCATCAACCATTAATGTGCCTATAAAAATTGACCTAAAATCGTATATCAAGTTGGCCGACCAATCATTTGATAAGGATTTTGCCGGTTCCGACCGTCCTTGCGCTGGTCTACGTTACCAATACAAGCTCAAAAGAGAGCCCATTCAGCTCACAGGCAAAGGCAAAACCGTGTTTCTTGGCTTGGACATCGCCTATGGTTTTTCTGGCGAATACTGCGCGGCTTGTGTTTATGAAAATTGCATAACCCCGCCAATCCCATTCAGTTGTGGTTGGGGTGATGAATCATTGAGAAAAGCGAAAGTCAAACTTCAAAGCGATATCGAACTGACATCAAACTATCGTATTAAATCCAATACTAGTTTCACAGATCTAACGCCCATTGACCCCTGTAGAGTCACATTTGCTAACATTAACATCAACGATGTCTTGGTTAAACAGCTCAAGCCCGAATTGGGCAAATTTGCAAAAATCATCGATGCGGAAATCGCAAAACAAGACCTGAAACCCTATATTTTGCCGGTTTGGAAAGCATTTCAAGACGACATACAAATTCCGTACACAGGATACCTGAGATTTCAACCCCAGAGTTTAAGTGTGAGCGAAATCAACATGACGGGCTCTGTTCTGAATTTCAATATCGGAATTACCGCCACGCCCAGTATTCAAAGTAGCCCTTGGAACAAACCGAGTACCCCGCTGCCCAATTTGAGTCCGTATAAAAAAGGAAGCGGATTTGAGGTGTATACAGACCTTCGATTAGATTATGATAGCCTTTCCAAGCAACTCTTTGAAATGATGAAAACTGAAAGTTTTGCGATGGGAAAAGACAAAATTAATATTACCGCGTTGCGCTTGTTTCCCGCTGGCGAAAAGCTCGGCATCGAAATGGGATTTGCCGGGACCAAAAAAGGTGTGTTCTTTTTGTTGGGTTCGCCGAAGTTTGACAATGCCAAGAATGTCCTTGCACTAAAAAACGTGGAATATGATCTTTCTACCAAAAACGTTTTGATCAAGGCGGCCAAGTGGATGCTCGATGAAACCATCAGAAAAAAACTGGAGTCGCAGATGGTTTTTGATATGAGCGACCTCGTAAATCTCACCAAAAAATCAATCAATGAATCACTCAATCAAACCATGGGCAATGGCATCAAAACCCAAGGAAAGTTAAAGTCTTTAGAATTGGTGGACTGGAGCTTGCAGAAAGATGCCATTTGGGTACGAGCCAAAACGCTTGGAGATATTGGTGTAATTGTAGAATGATTTTTTGGCAATACCTGTTTTTAGGCTAATCTGATTAAACCGTCAACTATCCCTCTTTTTTGAGCTAAAACTACGTCAATATTTCGTGCAGATGTTGCTCGCGCAACAACTTGGGTAAACCCTCAACGAGTTGCCTTTTGCCAATTCCACGCATCGCGCATCATGGTTTCAAGGTTACGACTTGCTTTCCATCCCAAGACTTCATTGACTTTGGTGGTTTCGGCCCAAACTGCCACCACATCGCCATTTCTGCGAGGCCCAATGATATGCGGAACCTTCTCACCGGTTGCAGCCTCAAAAGCGGATATTACTTCTAAAACTGAATAACCGTGTCCTGTGCCAATATTGAAAACCTCAAAATTTCCAAGGCTTGGATCGCCCAGTTCTACCGTGTGCTCAATAGCATTCGAAAATAATCTACCAATTGCCGCAACGTGAGCATCAGCCAAATCCATCACATGAATATAGTCCCGAATACAAGTTCCATCTGGCGTATTGTAATCACCCCCGTGAACTGTTAGTTGAGGTCGAATCCCCGCCACCGTTTGTGTTAAATAGGGAATCAAATTATTAGGCACACCCAATGGCAATTCTCCAATCAATGAAGATTCATGGGCCCCAACCGGATTGAAATATCTCAAACACTGAACCTCAAACCAATTGTTGTCTTTAAGAATCACCTCGCCCATTTGTTTCGTTGCGCCATAAGGGCTTGCCGCAGGCCTAGTGGGTGTTGATTCCTTGACCGGAACCTGTTCTGGCTCACCATAAACCGTACAGCTGCTGCTAAATACCAATTTTTTGCATTCCGCTTGCTTCATCACTTCCAACAATGAAACCAACCCAACAACATTGTTGTGATAGTACATTAATGGTTGATCTACGCTCTCTCCAACGGCCTTGTGCGCTGCAAAATGAATTACGGCGTCTGGCTTGTGGGTTGCAAAAATTTCGCTCATCAAAGACTTATCGTTTACATCACCTTGGATAAATTCAGGTGTATAACCAATGAGTTGTGCAATCGCTGATAGTACATCAATTCTTGAGTTATGCAGGTTGTCGACGATTACAGGCTTATACCCTGCTTCATGCAAACAAACCACAGTATGCGAACCAATAAAGCCCAATCCGCCTGTAACCAAAATCTTTTTCTGCTCCATATTTATTTCAATTTGCTCACTTGATTGTGCTCCAAGCGATATTTATCACCACTACTCTCGCAGATCGCCTCACCGTTTTCATCAAAATGCAACTTTTCACCAAATGCGCTCATCCATCCGATGTGCTTCGCAGGATTTCCAGCTACCACAGCGTAATCGGACACGTCTTTGGTAACCACAGTGCCGGCGCCAACAAACGAATACTCGCCCAAAGTAACCCCACATAAAATTGTGGCATTTGCCCCAATTGAACACCCCTTTCTAACTTTGGTAAGTTTGTACTCGTCCTTGCGCTCAACATGAGACCTTGGATTTGTTACATTGGTAAAAACCATGCTCGGTCCCAAAAAGCAATCGTCCTCAATTTCAACGCCTGAATAGATGGATACGTTATTTTGGATCTTAACCCCAGAACCAATTGTAACATTGCCTCCAACAAATACGTTCTGTCCAAGATTGCAATGATTACCCAATTTTGCGGTTGACATAACATGGGTGAAATGCCATATTTTGGTCCCTTCGCCAATTATCGCACCTTCGTCTACAATAGCAGAAGGGTGAATAAAAGCGGTTGGATTGGCATTGGATTCTGTCATCAGAAAATCAAAGTTACAAAATGATTGCGATGTGACATCTTTGGTTTGGTTAACCACCGCAGAATTTTAACAAAGCAATCCCGGAAGGAATGAACTAACCTACTATGATCCAAAGGGCAGGCACACCTAATCGAGGCATGAATTGACCCAAATAATAAACCTATTTAATTCCAAATAGGGTTAATAGCAAATAACACAGACCCGCAACCAAAGCACTCACGGGAATCGTAATAATCCAGGCAACCAATAGGTTTCTAGTAACACCCCATCGCACCGCACTCAATCGTTTTGTTGCGCCAACACCTATAATTGATCCTGTTATCGTATGTGTTGTACTCACTGGAATACCCATCTGTTCTGTCATGAACAAAGTAATCGCTCCTGCAGTTTCAGCACTTACACCTTCCAATGGGGTCACTTTCGTAATTTTAGTTCCCATGGTTTTTATGATTTTCCAACCGCCACTCATGGTACCCAAACCGATTGCTACGTAACAAGCCATAGGCACCCAATTGGGCAATTCGCTAAACTCTGAAATGTAATTATCTGCAATTAATGCAGCGCCAATAATACCCATTACCTTCTGAGCATCGTTTCCGCCATGGCCAATTGAGAATGCTGCACTTGACAATAACTGCAACTTTTTGAACATGTTCACCATGCGATTTGCCGTGGGTTTTTGAATCAACTCACAATAAATATAGCTCAACATGAAAATTCCAATCACACAGAAAATACAATACAACAACATCCGATTATCCGCCCTATCCAACTCTTTCTCTAAGTCGCTTTTCGCATTCACAGCCAAGCTCTTTTTAAACTTGTCATAATCACCCACTTTGTCCATACCCAACTTATGAGTTAATGCACTAGCCGTGCTATCTACCCCTGCCGCCTGATAATTTTCTATGATAGGTGCACATTCATCCAATGCACTTTCTGCTGCAATTTGTAAAGGCAACAGCGCTGGGTCATAAAATGCAGCTTTCTTGCTTTGGTCAATCTTTAGCTTTTTTGCAACAATCCCTTTAACCTTGCTATTCTCAATGTATTTTAAGTCAACAACAGCCGCAATATCTCCCGCTATTTTGCTAGGACCCTCGGAATCAAAATTCTTTAAAAATGGTTTACTAAGATTGAAATTTGCCGTCGCCTGATCTAGTTTCTTCGTGATTTTTGAATTCCCCGGGCTTTTTTCTAGCTCTTTCTTATACTTGTCAACTTTATAAAACTTCGACAAATTATCTTCCAACTTAGTCTGTCTGTAGGTGCCAAATAGGAACCACATTCCCACGGCCGACAATAAAATCAAAAGCAGTCTTCCGTAAACATTTCTTTTAATCGTTACAACAGTGATAAAAATGGAAATCACCATACCAATTAACGGCGCCAACAAAATAAAATAGACCGTTTTTGTGATTTTGTCCATTTCCACAACTTCCCCAAATGGAACCCATCCCTTCACAAAATATGCATGTGCCAACGCAGCCCCTGCAAATCCACCAATCAACGTATGGCTCGATGAACTAGGTATTCCGAACCACCAAGTAAGCAAATTCCAAAAGATCGCAGCAACCAAACCAGCCAAAATTACTGGTAAAGTGATATAATTATCAATTACTGTTTTGGCAATTGTATTCGCAACGGCGTGGTCCTTGAAAATAAAAAATGCCACCGAATTAAACAACGCCGCCCACAACACAGCCTGCAATGGAGTAAGCACTTTGGTGCTCACCACTGTTGCAATCGAGTTGGCAGCATCATGAAAACCATTGATGTAATCAAACACCAATGCCAATACAATGATTACTATAACAAGGGTCGACATGATTTATTGTATTCTTATTTCAGTTACGCGTATTTAACAATAATCGTTTCAATCACATTCCCAACATCTTCGCATTTGTCAGTAGCAACCTCCATAACTGTATAAACTTCGCGCTTACGAATAAGTTCTTTAAAATCATTTTCCACTTCAAATAAATTCTTAATGCTCATGTCAAAAACATTGTCAGCGTGATTTTCAAAACTGTTGATTCGAACCAGGCATTCCATGATTTTCTCTGGTCGCTTTAATTCACGCAATTGCATAACCGCCTTTCCCACTTCCGCAGCACTTTGCATGATGATTTCAGCTAAACTCTGAATTCCTTGCTCATGTGGATTTACCCCATGAAATTGCATTTTTTTGCAAGAGGCATGTATGTAATCAGCAACATCATCCATGGCAGAAGCTAAATAGTGAATGTCCTCACGATCAAATGGTGTAATAAAGTTTTTACCCAATTCAGTAAAAATATTATGTGTTATTTCATCGTTTTTGTGCTCATAATCTTCTATCTGCTTGCTAATTTTCAAACGAATATTAGGGTCGGCTTCAAATACATATTGATGCAATAATTTACCCATCTCGGTTACGTTTTGAGCTGTTTGCTCAAACAAACTATAAAATACCTTGTCCTTCGGTAAAAAAACGCTCAGAATGTTGTTTAATGCCATGATTGTACTATTATTTTGGTTCACACAAAATTACCCACAGCACGAGCAAGAAAAAGGCGTTAATCCATGTTTAACACAAAGTTAACATTGGGGTGTAATGTTCGGGCTTGTCGACTTATACGCCGACTGCAATCGCTGTGTGAGCGAGAGTATCTGTATTTCAAAATCCCGATACTCTGCAGCACTAATTAATCCCATCGATTCAACGGCTTGCAAGTAGCTCATTAATCGCAAACACCGCTGATACGCCTCGTAAATTTCGCCTTGGGTTGCCAATACACCTCCGCTTTGGATTAGCTTAGCCGCCTTTAACATTTCCTCTCCCAGCGTAACAAATTCGGCCGACTTCATTCTGTGCACGGTTTCAATGGTGTTGATGCCCAACTGCCATGCCATGTCTTCATAACTTTTCATTTCCATGCCGCAATCTCATAAGAAGGCATAAAAACAGTTGTGCCCGAAACGGATATAAACGTTTATATCCGTTTCGGGCACAACCCTATAAATTCAGAAATTTTATTTCAAAATATCACGAGAAATAACCACACGCTGAACTTCGCTGGTTCCCTCATAAATCTGTGTAATCTTGGCATCACGCATCATTCGTTCTACGTGATACTCTTTCACATAGCCATAACCACCGTGAATCTGAACAGCCTCAACCGCCGTCTTCATCGCCACCTCAGAAGCAAACAATTTCGCCATAGAACTCGCACGATCATAGTTCATGTGCTGATCCTTCATCCAAGCCGCCTTCATACAAAGCAAACGCGCCGCCTCAATCTCGGTAGCCATATCTGCCAATTTGAATGCAATGGCCTGGTGATTCTTAATCTCGGTACCAAATGCTTTGCGCTCTTTTGAATATTTCAACGACAACTCATAGGCACCACTAGCGATACCCAAAGCCTGCGCAGCAATTCCAATTCTTCCACCACTTAAAACCTTCATCGCAAACTTGAAACCGAATCCGTCTTCGCCAATGCGATTCGCCTTCGGAACTTTTACATCTTGGAACATAATGCTATGTGTATCACTTCCGCGGATACCCAATTTGTCTTCCTTCTTTCCAACCGTTACACCGTCCCAAGCTTTTTCTACGATAAACGCGTTGATTCCCTTGTGTTTTTTTTCGACATCCGTTTGAGCAATTACCAAATAATAACTCGCTGAATTTCCATTGGTGATCCAGTTCTTAGTACCGTTCATTAAGTAATAATCACCCATATCAACCGCAGTTGTACGCTGACTTGTTGCATCGCTACCCGCCTCAGGCTCACTCAATAAAAATGCTCCGATTTTTTGACCGCTTGCCAATTCAACCAAATATTTCATTTTCTGCTCTTCGTTTCCATACTCCTCTAAACCCCAACAAACCAAAGAGTTGTTTACACTCATACATACACTCGCAGAAGCATCAACCTTTGAAATCTCTTCCATCGCCAAAACATATGAAATGGCATCCATTCCACCACCACCATATTTGGGGTTAACCATCATGCCCATAAAGCCCAATTCGCCCATTTTCTTGATTTGCTCGTAGGGGAATTTCTGCTCGTTGTCGCGCTCAATCACACCTGGTAACAACTCTGTTTGAGCAAAATCACGTGCCGCTTGCTGAACTGCCAAATGCTCCTCGCTTAATTCAAAATCCATCATATTTTCTTTATTTATAATTACAAAATTAAATCTTTTACTGATTGTCTCGCCATTCGTAAACCCATTGCGCCTGAATCATCTCTAAATGACCTTCGTTGCTATCTTCACGAGTACCCGCAAAATTTGGAGTCTCTAAAACCCATTCTAATAAGTCCGTAAATCGGATTCTGTAAATCTTCGCCTCATTAAAATCTTCGCCAAATCGCTCATAAAGCTTCATCGCGATATCCTCATAATCGGTCCATTGTATCGGTGGTTCGTACATGTTCGTTCTATTTAATGTCCTATAATTCCGCTTTGATCCGGTACGATGACAATGATGTCGCCACCACCAGACAATCTACACTGACATGCCAATCGGCTGTTATATTTTGGATCGCGGGCTCGATCAACATACTCTTCCTCACGGTCGCTCATCTCCGGTAAAAAATCTTCACCCTGCTCAATATAAACGTGACAAGTACTGCATCCGCAAACACCACCACAATTGTGGTTTAAATGAATGTCATGATCAAGTGCAACATCCAATATAGATTCGCCCTCAAACATTTTCACCTCCATCGATGGACGATTTTTCTCTTCAAACTGAAATGTAATCTTGGCCATATCAGATGCAAAATTAATACTTCGCAACCGCATTGCTTCACCAAATTGTGGAAATAGTACGACCAATTTTTGTATCTTTGCAACCTCGTTCTATGATATCAAGAAGATTGGTGCGCATCAAAGCCCTTCAGGCACTTTACTCCTATCAGCAAGGAGGAAATACGGACAACGTTTCGTTGCAGAATCTTACCCCCACGCAACAAGAACATTATCAAAATACCCTGGCTAATCTTAACGATAGCATCAATCAGAGTTATGATTTTTTCCTTTTTCTTCTCGATTTGCCATTTCAACTTTCAACCTATTTGTTGGAAAAACAAGCCATCGAAAAGTCCAAATTCTACCCCGATCAACAAAAAATTCGCGACCTATCGATTCTAGATAGAATGCCCCTGGTCAAATACATACATCGCGAAGTAGAAGACAATAAAAGCAAACATTTTTCTTTCGATTGGAGCGAACTCGTTGGACAGTTCGATCAATATTATGAATGGATGCAGACTTGGGAATTTGTCCGCGATATTAACATATTTGACGCCCCCTCTTTTCAACAACAACAGGCATTCTTGGAAGAGTTTTACGCCAATTTGTTCGAAACCAAAGAATCCTTTTTCGATAATTTAAACGATTATTACTCGGGTTGGTCGGATGATGAACTCTATACCACCAGAGAAATAGAAAAAACCATTCAAGGTGCTAAAGAAAATGGTGTCGTTCCAATTCCCGAAAAACCCACGCAAAGTTCAGAGGAAATAGAAATGGCGCAACATCTCTTTACCACAACCTGTAAAAACAGTAAAGTCTATGAATCGCAAGTCGCCGAAATTTCCGACAACTGGGATCCATCAAGGATTGCGATTATGGATTTGCTAATTATTAAACTTACACTCACCGAGTTTCTTCACTGCCCCACAATCCCAGTTAAGGTAACCATCAACGAATATTTGGAAATCACCAAAAACTATAGCACACCAAATAGTTCTCGATTTGTAAATGGCGTACTCGACAAACTGCGAATTGTAATGGAATCTCAAGGGCTCATTCAAAAGAGCGGCCGCGGGCTACGCGATAAATAAATTCATATCCTACCTTTTATTATATCAAACCGAAAGGAACTTAGGCTTTCGCCCTGGCCAATAAAGCCTCGTGAATCGTTAATACCTGTGCTTCCAGAGGAAGTTGGCCATCGTTGTTGATGATATAATCACATCGATCCATCCATTGCTCTTGTGGCGTTTGAGACTGAACTCTAAGCATCACAGCTTCCTCGTTTCCTCCATCCCGTTCAATCACCCTTTTCAATCGCAACGGCAATGGAGCCACTACGCCTATCACCAAATCCACCGTTTTGTCGGCCCCCGATTCAAATAAAATCGCCGCCTCCTTAATCACATACGGTTTTCCCATTGCCCTTTTTTGGTCGCACCATTCCTTGAAATCGGCGAATACGCGTGGATGAACCAGTTCATTTAAAGCCTCGCGCAATTTGGGATCGCGATAAATTGCATCAGACAAAACCTGTCGCACCAATTCACCGTCGCTGTCATAAGAAGCATCGCCAAAGAGATTTAATACACCTTGCTTTAGTTCAGAATCCGTTTGATACAAACGTTTCGCCATGGCGTCAGCATAATAAATGTCTAACCCCAACCCCTCAAAGAT
>CANHXF010000038.1 GCA_947464515.1 Flavobacteriales bacterium | reverse complement strand
CGGTTCGATTGCTGTTTCCAATCCAACAGTTGTTTATAGGCTGCTCTTTTCATAAAAGACACGTTAATTTGACAAAATTACCACTTATCTTCCTAAAAATGTAAAATTTCACACTTTTAGGTTCTTAAAAATGTAAATACTAACACTTTTCGTCGGTTAAGTCGGATGTCCTCGTTTCGCGCCAAATTGGAGAAAAACTCTCGCAAATTCCAAGCCCGCAAACAGATTCGCAACCGCGAATGGGAGGAATTGTTTGAGTTGAAATCCAAATCAATTTATTTGCTAAAATTGCAATTTGCTGGAATTGAATTTTCCAGGTGTTATTTTTTGAGATACGCCTCTAACAGAGCGATTAAACAATATTTTTGTGCAATGAGATTGTTTATCCCCCTTGCACTCATCGCCCTGAATTTAATAATTAAGGGTCTGTTTTTGGGGCTGAATTCTTTGGCGGCCGACGAGCCTTTTAGTGTTTACCATGCCCAAATGAGTATTCCCGCCATCATTCGATTGTTGGCCGAGGGTAACAACCCCCCGTTATATGAAATTTTATTGCACTTTTGGATCAAACTGTTTGGCATTTCAGAATTCTCCGTAAGATTCCCATCCCTAATATTTAGTGGGGTTACCGTTTTCTTTATCTATCAAATTGGACGAAAATTCCTAACGAATCACGTCGCCATTTTGGCCAGTGTTATATTCATTTTCTCGAACTATCAAATTGAGCTAACGCATGAAGCGAGGGTTTATGCCTTATTGGGTATGTTAACAGCTGCAGCGATGTTCTATTACATGGATATTTTGCAACGATGCATCCGAAATCCAAATCATAAAATCCCCCTTCTTACCATCATCAAGTTGGCTATTATAAATGCGATGCTTGGCTATGCTCACTATTTCGGGCTTTTGGTAATCTTAATTCAACTTTTGTTTACGCTCCTTCATTTTTCTATTTTTCGATATCAAATTAAGAGACTCATCCTCGCCTACTGCATTACCGCAATACTTTACCTACCCAATATTCCCACGCTAATTCATCGTTTTAGTGCATCTTCTAATGGCACTTGGATTCCTCAAATTCATGGATTTGATAGCCTTTATTACATGCTAATGAAATTCGCCAATGCGCCGATGGTTGTCGTTTGCATTCTCGTAATTTGGACTTTAGCGTTGATCTTTCATTTTGCTCAAAAAACTAAGAACGCAAACCTATTCGATCGCTTCGTTACGTTTTGGTTCTGCACAATCTTTCTCGGGATGTTTTTGATATCGTTCAAAACTCCGATTTTCTTTGGGCGATACTTGATGCCGGCGGCGATTGCCTTTCCTTTGCTCGTTGCGATGAGCTGTAGCCTTGTTTTATCGAACAAAAAATCGAACCAAATCATTTCAGGGCTTATGGCATTGCTGTTTATTGTCACAGCAGATCTCGCATCGCCAACTCAAATCAAAATTCGTCAATGCGTTGATACATTAAAATCCCTCAAAGCCCCAAATAGCGTCGTTTATATATGTCCTGATTGGTTGGATTTGAATTTTGTATACTATTACAACAGACAGTATTTCAAGGACTTCAACGACAGAGACATCAAAAAGAACATCGTTCAAAATCTAAAAGCCGAAAACATTTATCCGATTAAAAACGGGAATCAAATCCCAAAAAAATCATTCATCAAAGGGGGGAAAATACTGTATTTGGACGATGCCGCTGAGTTTAATTACCCGAATAATAAGGTCAAACAGATTTTAGATCAACACTGTTCTTTACAGCGCAGCTATCGGTTTAAGAATCATTTCGTGATATACGAGTACGAGGTCAAATAGGACAAAATGTAAAATTAATGTTCGCACACATCTAATCCTTGCGGATAGGCGCCAAGAGTAAATAGAAAATAAAGGCGCCCCAAGAGATAAAAAGAACCGCTAGAATCCACGCCATTTTTTCCTGTCCAGAAGTGGCTGATGAGCGAGAAATAATGATCAATGGCAAAAGCCAAACGAGGGCACAAATTGCCAAAAAGATTAGATCCATTAACAAATATATTTAAATAATTAAAATTTAGTACCGATTCAGTTTTCGATTTTTAAAGAATTATCCAATTGAGTGGCTTTGTCCTTATAATTATTTTTTATGTTTGAATGAAATTCTAAAATGCAAGGCATAATATTCATCATATCGATAATAATTATTGCCATTGCTTTCATCAATTGGATAAACAACAGGGATGTAGAGAAATCTTTGAATTTAACCACGAATAAAACTCGGGGTAACCCCTCTGAACTTGACCTAGTTCGAACTCTGATAAAAAACGGAAATGAACACGTAGCCTATGTCAATTCTGTAAAAGATCGGATAGGCTCCCGCGAGGGCAGAATTGCCACAAATTATTACATTAACCCAATACCACGGTCGGTTCGCACGACACTGCGGTGGTTACGGAATTTGCGATGAAACATTTTTCGTGGGCTTTGTGATGTAATTCAATGGCCAAATCGAGGGCATTTGCAACTGAAGCTTGGGCATCAATGGTCACATGAGGATGCAAAACTACTGAGGTCATACGGCCCACACCACCCTCTCCAATCTCCAGAACGCCAGCATATTCATCTCGATAATCGACAACTATTACTCCGGCATCGGCACAGAGATGGAAATACCATAACATGTGACAAGACGATAGTGCATTCAAGAAGAAATCCTCCGGATTGATCCGCTCCGCATCGCCCCGAAAAGCGGGATCAGCAGACCCTTGGATTGGAAACTTCCCGGGCGTATTGACTTCGAAATTTCTACCGTATTGATCATAGGCACTCGTTCCCGAGCCCAAATTACCCGACCACTCAAGGCTCCCATTAAATTGATGTGATTTCATGATTGCAATGTAGGTATTGGTTATGTCAGACTATCGAGTAAAGATGCCAAATCATAATCTTTCTGGGTTACCACATTGCCTGCATCGTGGGTACAGAGCGACACCATAACACGGTTGTAGACGTTTGTCCATTCGGGGTGGTGATCTACTTCGCTAATTAATTTACTGGCGCGAACCATGAAATCAATGGCTGCTTCGAACGTTTCAAATTCGAAGGTTTTTGTTAGTTTATTATTTTCATGAACCCAAGATTGCATAGAAATCAAAGATAGTAAAAAAAGTAAAATCCGGGTTTCAAATTAGTGTTTTCCGTGGTTTAATGGATCTGAAATGGATACCTTTGCACCTCTTCTTGATATGAAAAAAATTATTGTAATCGCTGGTGCTACAGGGAATTTAGGTGGCAAGATTGTAAATTCTTTATTGACTAAAGGCGCAGAAGTGCGAGCCATCGTTCGTCAAGAAACCGATCCAAAAAAAATCAAGGAATTGGAAGAAAAAGGCGTTCTCGTTGCTAAATTAGACTTGAGCGATAAATCCAAAATTGTCAACTTTTTTGAAGGCGCACACTGTTTTGTTTCGGCTTTGGCGGGATTAGAGGAAACGATACTGCACACGCAAAAGACCTTGTTAGATGCTGCGAATGAAGCGAAAGTTCAACGATTTATACCGAGCGACTATTCAAGTGACTTCACAAACTTAATACCGGGGCAAAATCGAAATTTGGATTTTAGGAGACATTTTCACGATTACATCGACACTACATCCATCAACGCAACTACCATTTTTAATGGTCCTTTTATGGATCTATTGACAACGGACATGCCCTTGATTCTGTTTAAACAAAAGAGGATTTTGTGTTGGGGCAATCCAAATCAAAAATTGGAATTTACAACAACATATAACGTCGCTGAATTCACCGCAGAGGCAGCCATGGACACAGACACGCCAAGATATTTAAGAATTGCAGGCGATGTACTTTCGTGCAATGACTTTGTGGAATTAATGACGTCGCTTACATCGCAAAAACACAAATTATTGCGACCTGGAGGGATTAAATTATTGAGTTCCCTCATTAGAGTCATTCGATTTTTCTCTCCATCGGAAAAGGAACTTTACCCTGCTTGGCAAGGAATGCAATACATGAGAGACCTAATGGAAGGGAGGATAATCATTAAAAATCACGATAACGAACGCTATTCAGACATCCAATGGACCTCAGTGAAGGACTTTTTAGTTCGTGAAAATGCACATCTAAATTAACCAACTTCCCTTTGATGGAAGGAATTCAACTGGAGTGCTGTAAATTGCCAAATCATGGCGGCAGAACTATTAGATAGAATCAACAACTCAGAGAAATCACTGGGATTCCTTTTTACAAAGCGCGACAATACCCACCTTCTAGAGCTGTGTGACTATATCGATTCCAACGAAATGGATCAGTTGCGCAAAGCGGAGATTCTTGATATTGACAGTCGATGCGCTGAAGACAGCGAAGTAATCATCAACAATAAAAGACTCATTTACCAAGCACTCAAAAGTTGGGTCAAGGACAACGGGGCTTTATTTATACCGATGTCGAGATTGGGTATTGTGAAAGAGTTGCTCAGCATCGACAATGCCTATGAATTGGGCGACAAAACGACAAACCACGAAATTGTTCAGATCCAAGCGCAGGCGCTCATGAAAGATGGCGATTTGGATGCTCAGGACCTTCAAACGATCACATTAACCATTACTCACCTGCTCATTCCACCCCAAGAAATGCAACCCTATTGGGCAAGCGCGGCCGGTCCTCATTACAACGATTGGGTCAACAATATCGATAAGCAGGAAGTCACTTTAGACCAAGCACAGCGGGTTTCTCGTTACGGCATGTTGCTCGCTCTTTGCATGCTCGATACCGAAACTGGCAACGTAGAACATTTCTACAAAACCGTAAACCAAAGGCTGCATCGCAAAGGCGAAGACCTCAACCCGTTCTTTTTATGGTTGGGATTTAAGTCGTTCACGGGACGACCTATTTATTGGTGGGTTGATTGCAAAATCGGCAAAGAGAAGGCCTCGGGCACCGATTTTAATTATTGCAGGTTATATATTTTTGGCGGTTTCATAATCACCAACAGTCACGGCTCGGCACCCTTGATTCAACCAGGCGAAGTCAAAGACCTCAAACCCGGCCTAGACGCAGTAAAAGACGAGCGATATATCAGTTTCAAAATCAAAGGCGAACGTCAGCCTTACCAAATCGCAAGCATCGACAGCAAAGAAGACTACGATTTTCTATACAGCTTTTTGTCGGGCATCCCCATCGCCGGCACCACCGAATTAGACCGTATGATTGTGGCAGACGATGCGTTAACGGACGATCCGAGCAGCGGCGACTTCCCAACGGGCGATGCAAATAATAGCGATTCCAATAGCATCAAACCCAAACCCGCCAATCCAGAAGATTCAGACAACGCAGGCCCAAAATCAACCAAGAAAAACGTCGAGGAATCAGATCCGTTCAAAGCCCTCGAAGAACTGGTCGGCATTGCTGAAGTAAAGGAGCAAATTCGCAGTTTAAGCAACCTAATCAAGGTCCAACAGATGCGAAAAAAGCAAGGGATGCAAACGGTTCAAGTATCTCTTCACAGCGTATTTACAGGGGCCCCAGGAACTGGAAAAACTACGGTTGCTCGTTTGTATGCCGGGATTCTAAAAGAACTGGGTATCCTCAAAAAAGGACATTTGGTAGAGGTGGATCGAACCGAATTGGTGGCCGGTTACTTGGGACAGACAGCCATGAAAACCGAAGGCATCATCAACAAAGCGATGGACGGGGTCTTATTTATCGACGAGGCCTATAGCTTAGCACCACAGAACAGTGAGGACAGTTATGGTGAGGAAGCCATCAACGTGTTATTGAAACGCATGGAGGACGACCGGGATCGGTTTGTGGTGATTGTGGCTGGATATGCAGCGGAAATGCATGAATTCATCGACTCAAATCCTGGTTTAAGCAGTCGTTTTGCCCGATATATTGAATTCCCGAATTACAGCGATGCGGATTTATTGGAGATTTTCAAGCGCATCTGTGCCAAAAACGATTACTACTTGGGCGATGGCATGGACGATGCCTTACGTCAGCACTTCGCTTTGGTATTGTCGAGCGCCGACAGAAAATTTGGCAATGCGCGATACGCCAGAAACCTGTTTGAAAAGTTATTGGAAATCCAAAGCAATCGTGTGGCCGAAATGAAAAACCCTAACAGCACCGACATTTCCACGTTGGAGACGCAGGATTTAGTATTGTATCAGCCTTGATTTACTGGAGGGGAAGATAAACCCGTAAACAAAGCACTTATATCGTTTTGTGTAAAATACTGCTTGTAGTAACTCAGATGTAGCTGCAAGTTTTCCTCATCATAGGTGACATGAATTTGAATTGGCGCAATCCCTGAGAACAAGGCAGTTGACCAAACGGATTCGCATTTAAAGCCCGGGAAATGATAATTTTCGACATTGTATTTTCTTAAGAATGATATTACAACACTCACAGGAAAACAATCCCGTTTGGAACATCGATTCACTAATTGAACAAAGACAAAGTTGCGGATTTTGGATACTAATTTGCCGCTTAACCACCACGGATCTGCATTCCTTAAAACCACCTTGTTTTTTATTTTAAAACGGATATCCTCAGACAATTCAGTTACACCTTCATCACCATTGAGATCAAACCACAATGGAAGGGATAAATTGCCATCCATTTCTAGTGTATTATCATATTTCCTCAAATCTACTGGCAACATAAATCGTATAGTATTATTGGGATGCAAGGACCTCAACCAATGAGAGATTTTCAACATCAAAATGGGCAGCAACTTGTCGCTCCCCTCCTCATGTAATACATTTTCTAATCGGATTTGTTTATAATTCCAAGCAGCATGATTGGAAATGATTTCTGTATTAATTATCGATTTTCGATTGAAATATTGATCTATTTTAGGAATAAAAAACCTTGGCTTTATCCGGAATTTACTAGCAATCTGTCTTTCGGTGCAATGATTCAAATTACTATTATTTGATAAATCCTTAAGTGATAAATTCAAATCCTCACCGAAGGACATTTTCATTCGATCAAAAAACCGTTCAATCAACCTTTGAATTCCAACCCCGTCGGTTATAGCGTGAGAAGCTTGAAAGATCAAAGCATCTTGAAAGACCCATAAACGAACGTTAGACTCGTAAGAATCTAGGGACGTTAGGTATGGCACTTCCCCCAAATCTATATTTCGATGCTCTACATTTATTGGAGCATGCCAACCTTCTTCGTTTTCTACCCAGATATTACCGCGGAGAACCAAACGGAAATTAGGATGGTAACGCGTTGCGAAATCCCAAGCGCCACGAATTGTCGATAAAATTGAATTTTGATCAGAAAATGAACCCCTAATTACACGTAGAATAGAGAATGGACCCAATGATTTCTCAATCGTTAGATATAATGATTCTGTGGGTGTGATACTTCTTGACATTGCCTTTTTCAGCAGCTAGTTCTGATCTTTTTCAATTTGCGAGTAAGAGAGCAAACGTTCAACAAGCAAACGACAAAATCCCTGCGAAATAACCATCGTTATTTTTTTCACAAGTTGCGATAATCCGTAGTGGAATTAAAAAAAATTACGGAAAATCGCAAGTCAGTTTTTCGACTCAAAAATATCAATTAGATTTGGGCACATGCCCAATATACTAATAACCGGCGCTTCTGGATTCTTGGGCGGTCGCACCGCATCCTATTTTGCACAAATACAACAATTCAAAGTAAGAGCAACATCGCGCAGCAACAAAAAAGCCGATGCATTAACTGAGTTGGGTTGTGACTTTATGCAGGGCGACCTCATCGATTCTAAGTTTGTCGCAGAATTGGTAGAGGGAATTGATATCGTTGTACACTGCGCTGCACTTTCATCGCCCTACGGCATCCGCTCAGACTTTCATAGCGCTAATATTATGGCAACGGAAAACTTACTAACCGCCTCGAAGTTGGTAGGAGTGAAAAAATTCATTTTCATATCCTCGCCCACAATTTATGTAGATCTAAAACCTAAGTTTAACATCAAAGAAACTGACCCTTTACCCAAGAAATCAGTCAATTTATACGCAGAAACCAAACTCAAAGCGGAACAATTCGTATTATCACACAACGGGAAGGGAATTCAGACCCTCGCCTTACGTCCACGAGCAATCATTGGTGCAGAAGACACTGTAATTTTCCCCCGTGTTCTTAACGCATACGACCAAGGGAAACTCAAAATTGTCGGTCGGGGTGATAATATCTGCGACCTAACCTGTGTTCGAAATGTAATTGAAGCCATCCATTGTTCAATTCAAGCTAAAACGGATGCCTATGGAGAAGCCTACAACATTACAAACGACGAGCCCATAAACTTTTGGGGGTCTTTAAACTACGCACTTGAATCGCTAGGATACCAACCCGTACAAAAAAAGGTTTCCAAAAAAGTCGCACTAACCGCCGCAACAGTGGTGGAATCATATTATAAAATATTTAAGCCAACCATTGAACCCGCGCTCACCGCTTATGGAATTGCTGTGTTGGCAGATCACTTTACGATGGACATTTCTAAAGCAAAGTCGTTACTAAACTATCAACCCGTGATGACAACAAAAGAAGGGATTGATGAATTCATTCAATGGTATAAAAGCAATGAGCGTTAGATTTTTCCAAAGTGGCTATTGCACTTCTCATAGCAAAGTTGTTGACCGTAGGACGCGTTTCACGGAAATCCCGTTTGCAGCTATTTGGGCCTTGATTGATTTGCCCACGGGTGGCTATGCGATGGTAGACACTGGCTATTCCAATCATTTCATAACAGCCACTCAACCCTTTCCAGATCGGTTCTATCGATGGATTACTCCCATATTTCTAAAAGACGAGGAAACACCTTTAGCCATACTTAAAAGAGAAGGTATTTCACCGAGCGAAATCTCATGGATCATCATATCCCATTTCCACGGAGATCATATTGCCGCGATAAAAGATTTCCCTACCGCAAAATTCCTTTGTAGTGCCAGCGCATTGGAAGAAGTCACAAAGCTTCGTGGCATTTCAGCAGTACGAAAGGGCATTTTACATGGTCTTATTCCCGACGATTTTCATAGTCGTGTTCATACGCTTGAAGCGGTGGCAGAACGTCAGTGGATTGACCCATTTGGTTTGCTACGATTCTCCCTGTCGATGATACCAGACATTTCGTGGGTTTCACTACCCGGACACGCTAGAGGAATGATTGGATTTGAATTTTCCATAAATGGCAAGCCCATTTTATACGCAACGGATGCAGCTTGGAGTTCTAAGGCGTTTGAGGACAATATCCTGCCTTTGCCAATAGTAAAGATATTCATCGACTCCATGTCTAGCATGAAAAACACCTGGAATTCACTGCATGATTGGCAAAAAGCGAATCCAACGGGTGAGATATATTTCACACATTGCCCCAAAACTCTGAAACTGTTGAACACATGAATAAAATCAATGTATTAAAGCAGTTTTTGCGGTTAAAACTCCGGCCTAAATTTAATAATCGCAAACAGCTCGAGGAATACCAAGAAGCAAAATGGGTGAAATTCGTAGAATCTACCTTGTGTGATTCATCATTTTATCAGCCGTATATCAAAGACAATCAAATCGACAGAAAGGCACTACCAATAGTCGACAAAGCAGTTTTCATGAAAGAATTCAATGCCATCAATACGGTTGGAATTGATCGTGATACAGCCATGGATTTGGCCATAAAGGCGGAAACATCCAGACAATTTGATTCAACCATGGGCGATATTACTGTGGGATTATCCACCGGAACCAGTGGAAAACGGGGTTTATTTCTGATTTCACCCACAGAACGTGAATTATGGGTAGCCACCGTAATGGACCGCATTCTACCGCCAAAATGGTATCGCAAGCAAAAAGTGGCCTTTTTTCTTAGAGCCAATTCAAATCTATACACCTCCGTTCAGTCAGCGATTTATGATTTTCAGTATTTCGATATTTTCCAACCCATCGAAAAACTGGTAGAACAGTTACTCGCTTATCGTCCTGATGTCCTAGCCGGGCAACCATCTATACTCATGGCGATCGCCGACATCCTAACGCAAGGGAACAAAGTAAAATCAGCTTGGCAGCCTCAACAAATCATTTCTTTCGCCGAAGTACTTCACCAGAGCGATGCCGAATTACTGCGTCAAATTTTCGATGCCCCAATCCGGGAAATATATCAATGCACCGAAGGCCTATTGGGTGTGAGTTGCAACCAAGGAATCATGCATTTGAATGAAGATAATCTAATTGTAGAAAAAGAATGGATCGATGACCGTCATTTCAGGCCCATCATCACCGATTTTACAAGAAAAAGTCAGCCCGTGATTCGATACCGCATGTCTGATGTTCTAAAAATCAAAGAAACACCTTGTGCATGCGGAAGTCATTTCTTGGCGATTGAACAAATATTAGG
>CANHXF010000037.1 GCA_947464515.1 Flavobacteriales bacterium | reverse complement strand
TCGCTGTCAAGTGGCTGAATATCAGTATATGCGATTTTTATTTCGTTGTTTGAAGCCTTAAAAAAAGACCAATCATTAGTAATTTGGAAAGTTTCTCCCAAGCGAGCGCCTATCACTTCATCAAAAATGTAGTGAACTCGTTGCGAATTTTGGTGGGTAAACAATAACACCATAAATGTTTTCCTTAATTTTGTGCAAAATAATGAAGGTTGCATTAATCACCGGTATAACCGGACAAGACGGAGCCTATTTGGCCGAATTTCTTTTGAAAAAGGGTTACATGGTGCACGGCATCAAACGTCGTAGCTCTTTGTTTAATACGGATAGGGTAGATCATATTTACGAAGATCCACATATTGAGGGCAATCGATTTAAAATGCACTACGGTGATTTAACGGATTCTACGAACTTGATACGCATCATTCAAGAAGTACAGCCCGATGAAATTTATAATTTGGGTGCGATGAGTCACGTACATGTGAGCTTCGAAACACCAGAATATACTGCCAACTGTGATGCAATAGGCACTTTGCGCTTGTTGGAGGCCATTCGAATCCTTGGACTTACTAAGAAAACGAGAATCTATCAAGCATCAACCTCTGAATTGTATGGTTTGGTACAAGAAATTCCTCAAAAGGAAACCACCCCATTTTATCCGCGCAGTCCTTATGCGGTAGCCAAAATGTATGGTTTTTGGATAACGGTTAACTACCGTGAAGCGTATGATATTTTTGCATGTAGCGGTATTTTGTTCAACCACGAAAGTCCTATTCGCGGGGAAACTTTTGTAACACGTAAAATCACTCGCGCTACTTCCCGCATTGCCTTGGGCCTTCAACACAAATTGTACCTAGGGAATCTAAATTCTAAGCGCGATTGGGGACATGCCAAAGATTATATCGAGGCGATGTGGTTGATTCTGCAACAAGAAAAAGCTGAAGATTTTGTAATTGCTACCGGCGTAACTACCGAAATCAGAGAGTTTGTTCGCATGAGTTTTAAGCATGTGGGCATCGATATGTCTTTCAAAGGTGAGGGCATCGATGAAATCGGTTATGTGGCAGGAGTGGATGATGCAATTTTTGAGGCCGCAACAGGTCAAAAGAATCAATTGTCGATTGGCCAAGAAGTAGTATTCGTGGATCCTAAATATTTCCGACCAACAGAAGTGGAATTGTTGATTGGAGATGCTACAAAGGCTAGAACCAAACTAGGATGGACACCCAAATATAAATTGCAAGATTTGGTTACCGATATGATGCAAAGCGACATTAAAGTGATGCAAAAAGAAACCTATTTGAAAGAAGGTGGTTTCCAAACCAAGAACTATTTCGAATAATGGAAAAACAAGCGAAGATTTACGTTGCGGGGCACCGAGGTATGGTTGGCTCGGCCATCGTTCGTGAACTGAATCGTTTGGGCTACTTTAATGTGATAGTAAGGACAAGTGCTGAGTTGGATTTGAGAAATCAATCGGCGGTTGAAATGTTCTATCAACAGGAAAAGCCAGACTATGTCTTTGTTGCTGCCGCTAAAGTGGGTGGTATATTGGCGAACAATACGTATCGTGCTGAATTTCTGTACGATAACCTTTGCATTCAAAATAATTTGATTCATAATGCACATGTTGTTGGTGTAAAAAAACTCTTGTTTTTGGGGAGCTCATGTATCTATCCAAAATTGGCGCCTCAACCCTTAAAGGAAGAGTATTTGCTAAGCGGATATTTGGAGCCTACCAATGAGCCCTATGCCATTGCAAAAATTACGGGAATCAAAATGTGTGAGGCGTATCGCGATCAATATGGGTGCAACTTTATTTCTGCGATGCCTACAAACATGTATGGTCCGAACGATAATTATCATCCAGAAAATAGTCACGTTCTACCCGCATTGATTCGTAAGTTCCATGAAGCGGCAGAGAATAATAGCCCCGAAGTAGTAGTTTGGGGCGATGGCACACCGATGCGTGAGTTTTTATATGCCGATGACTTGGCAAATGCATTGGTTTATTTGATGCTTAATTACGACGAAAAAGAATTTGTGAACGTGGGTTATGGCAGCGATATAACGATTGGAGATTTGGCCAAAATGATAGGTGAAATCGTTGGATTTAAAGGCGAAATCGTTTTTGATGCCTCTAAGCCCAATGGAACGCCCAAAAAATTGATGGATTCAGGCAGGTTGTTTGCTACGGGATGGCAGCCAAAAACACACTTGAAGGAAGGTATATCATTGGCCTATGAGGATTTTCTTACCAAGCACTCCAAAAAAAACAACTAAATTTGCAAAACAAAACGAATAATTGAAATAACATGAAAGTAGCCATTAATGGATTTGGTCGTATCGGCCGTCACGCGTTTAAATTTTTATTCAACACTCCAGGTGTGGAAGTTGTTGCGATTAACGATCTAACTGACAATGCCACTCTTGCGCACTTGTTGAAGTATGATTCTGTTCACGGAAGATTCGCTGGAACCGTAACTTCAGACGCGGACCATTT
The DNA here is from genome assembly GCA_947464515.1 of Flavobacteriales bacterium. Taxonomy (GTDB): domain Bacteria; phylum Bacteroidota; class Bacteroidia; order NS11-12g; family UBA955; genus UBA955. The sequence continues at coordinate 7,927 of CANHXF010000037.1, read as the reverse complement.
GATTATTAACGGTCAAAAAATCAAAGCTTTGGCTGAGCGCGATCCTAAGGCTTTGCCATGGGGTGCCATGGGTGTTGATGTGGTTTTGGAAAGCACAGGTATTTTTACTGATGCAGCAAAAGCCAATATGCACATTGAGGCTGGAGCAAAAAAGGTGGTAATTTCTGCCCCTGCTACTGGCGATGTTAAAACAATTGTTTTGGGTGTTAACGAAGAAGTAATTGATGGTACAGAAACTATTTTGTCAAATGCAAGTTGTACAACCAACTGTCTGGCCCCAATGGTTAAAGTATTGGACGATGCTTTTGGTGTTGAACAAGGTTTTATGACAACCATTCATGCCTATACTGCTGATCAAAACTTGGCTGATGCGCCTCATAAAGATTTGCGTCGTGCTCGTGCAGCCGCTTATAGCATTGTTCCAACAAGTACTGGTGCTGCAAAGGCCGTGGGCTTGGTGTTGCCTCATATGAAGGGCAAATTGAATGGAAATGCGATGCGCGTTCCAATTCCAGATGGTTCAGTGACTGACTTTACGTGCACATTGAAAAATGCGGCCACAGTAGAGCAGGTGAATGCCGCAATGAAAGCCGCAGCTGACGGTCCAATGAAAGGTATCTTGGAATACAATACAGATCCTATCGTGAGCATCGACATCGTGGGAAATACGCACTCTTGTATTTTTGATGCTGAATTAACTCAAGTGATAGGCAATACCGTTAAAATTGTGGGTTGGTACGATAACGAAACTGGTTACAGTGCTCGTGTTGCCGATTTGATAGCTAGAATCGGATAATTATATCTTTTATTATTGTTCAAAGGGGCCCCAACTTGTTGGGGCCCCTTTGCTTTGATACCATAACACGCAGACATATTTCATTTCCTAACAAACCTCAACAAACCCCAACAAACCTCAATAAACGCCCTAAATAAAAGGCACGTCCCCTCAAGGAGTCAGCGTTGATCAATTTCCCCAGTTGGACCGGTCTAAACTGCGATACTGAATGGCTTCGGCAACGTGTTCTGGCTGTATTTCTTGTTCATTTGCTAAATCTGCAATAGTTCTAGCAACTTTTAAAATACGATGATATGCCCTGGCACTCAATTGTAGACGTGACATAGCCGATTCCAAAAGCGTTCGTGAGGCGGGTTGAATGTGACATAGTTGTTGTATGAATTTACTGGGTATTTGGCTGTTACAGTGTATGTGCTGAAAATCACTATTTTGAAAACGCGTCTTTTGAATAGCACGTGCCATTGTCACTCTTTCTCGAATCGTAGCACTTGATTCACTGCGGTCCTTGTTGTTTGATAAATCATCGATAGGGATGGGCGACACCTCAACGTGCAAATCTATGCGATCCAATAATGGTCCACTGACTTTTGATAAATAACGCATAATGTTTCCCATTGGACATTTACATTCAACGGTTGGATGATTAAGGTAACCACAAGGACAAGGATTCATAGATGCAATCAGCATGAATTTGGATGGATACTCGATGCTGAATTTGCTGCGGGAAATATGTACTTTACCATCTTCAATTGGCTGTCTCATCGACTCCAATGCATTGCGATGAAATTCCGGAAGCTCATCCAAAAACAAAACGCCATTGTGTGCGAGAGAAATTTCTCCAGGTTTGGGTGTATTTCCACCCCCTACAAGTGCGATATGCGATATACTGTGGTGTGGAGATCGAAAAACGCGGTTTGATATGACACTCTGCTTTTGATTCAATTTGCCGGCAACAGAATGTATCGCTGATGTCTCTAGTGCTTCCGAAACAGTCATGGTTGGCAATATGCTCTGAATACTTTTTGCCAAGAGAGTTTTTCCGGCTCCAGGTGGACCAATCAAAATAGCATTATGTCCTCCGGCGCTTGCTATTTCGAGGGCCCTTTTCACATTTTCCTGCCCTTTAACATCGGCAAAATCAAATTCATATGTCGCGTTCTCCATAGCCTCGGACAATGCTGTATGATGGTTTACTGGTGTCAGTTTAATTCGATCAGCTAAAAAGTTGGCTGCCTCTTCCAAATTTTTTACTCCATAAACTAAAATATCATCTACTACAGAGGCTTCAAAAGCATTGTCGGCGGGCACGATAACCCCAACAAATCCACCTTTTTTTGCACACATTGCCATGGGTAATACACCGGGTATCGGTTTCACTTTGCCATCTAAACTCAACTCACCCATAACGATGTATTGTCCTAACCTTTCCATAGGAATTTGAAAACTCATTGCAAGCATCGCAATGGCAATAGGCAAATCATACCCCGACCCCTCTTTACGCAAGTTTGCTGGCGACAAATTGATAATCTGCCTTTGCCTTACTTTTTCGAAACCCGAATGTGTGATTGCTGCCTCGCATCGAAACAAACTCTCCTTTACTGAATTATCAGGCAGCCCAATAACGCAAGTCACGCCCATTTCTCCATTGAAACCCATACTGCTGGACTCAACGGTCACAACGATTGCCTCAACACCCACCAATGCGGATGCATACCCTTTCACTACCATAAAATAATTATTATAAAATGGGCTGTGCTTTTTCTACCTTGATGCCCACGTCATTAACCCCAGAAAGCAAATCTTCCCTCATATTTTGAGAGAGTTTAAACGTATAATGTCCTTTTTTAAATTTTGTTTTAATAATCAAGGGCTGTTCATATGAAATCAGGTTTGACATGCCTTTTCCCAACCATCTTCCAGTCTGGTCCGCTAGTTCTATCTGAAATTGTTTTTTTAATAGGGGTGTTAAGCTAGTATTATTAACAATTGGTGTATCTAGTTTTGATTCAGACAACTCGTAAATCAACCAAATATTACTGTAATTGTATGTCCCATTTAAACGCAATCCACAATAGACATTATAATAATGAGTTGTATCCTCAATATCAAAAGAAAATGATTTTGTTTCTTTCCAGCCCCAAATTCCCTTTTCCATGGTTTGAAATTCTTCGGAAATTGTATTTTCAGGAAGTCCACAGGAATTCAATAAAAATAGGGTCATTGAAAGGATGAGGAAAATCGATTTGCGGTACAATATTTTAAAATTAATCATTTAGTTTGCGTGTTAAAATCTTGTTTAGTAATTGGTGTTTTTCATTAAAAAGTATCTCAATTTCTGAATGGCAAACATAAAACGGCAAATCGGAAATATTCGTAGGAATAGAATTTGTATGGTCGTTTTGATTCTCAGGGTCTACGATATCACTAACGTTAGACTTTTTCCCAGACTTATGTTTCAGATCCATTTCCTTACATAGAGACATTATCCGCATGTAATCTTTTCGGGTGCAGACAAATACATGTTCACTAACTTTTTCAATCTCGGATGTGGAATGAACACCGTTGGTTTTTATTGTCTGATTGAATTTTTTGCTCCAGGTATTAAAATCGTTTATTGAAAATGAGTGATGGTCAGGGTATTCAAAATGATGTGCAATAGTATACTCATGGAGAGCATTCACAATTCCTCTTGCATCGGCAACCCCGGTAATCAAAATTATTTTCTTCCCTTCGCCTAGGCGCTTGCCATTTGTTGAATATAGTTTTAAACTGGACTGTTCAATAGGTGCAGTTGTAAAATAGTTAGCAAAATAAATGTCATTAATCCACTTTGAAGAACCTGCTTTTACGCCCCAAAACCCCAATTGCCTATTAAACTTTGCTTTCCACTTATTTGCATCGGTTAAACTTAAATTGTTGGGTGAATGAGTAACTAGAATAATATCTGCATTTTTTGATGCATGAGGGAATTCACGCAAATTTCCTGCAGGTAAAGGCATATCTTGGCTAAAGGGTTCGTGGTACTTTGTTAGAACGATATTTCCCAAAGCAGACAATTTTAAATGCTGAAACCCATCGTCTAGTAACACCATGTTGACAATCGGATTCGTTTGTTGAATATTTGAAATACCCTGAATGCGATCCTCACACACAAATACCGACGATTGATTGTTTTGAGATGTGTCCTTTGCCCGAGATAATGGTGACAGTGCAGAAGCCTCAGTATTTAATATTTGGTCAGCGTTTTCAGTATGAATCGTTCCAGTGTTTTGTTTTATAGCATGATATATCTCTAAAGGCTCATCGCCAACAGATTTCGCGGATTCTAAATGTGTAACTCGACGATATCCCTTTGTTTTTCTTCCATAGCCCCTTGATAAAATGGCTATTTCTAAAGGCATTGTGCTTTCGATGCGCAACCAATTGTACAATGCAATAATAGTTGGCGTTTTACCTTGTCCGCCAGCATGTAAATTGCCTATAACCCAGGTTGCAATCGTGGGTTTTTGAGACAGCCCCAAAACGACATAACATTTACGTTTTAATAGAGCGAAAAGTCCCCAAAGTAGACCTAATGGAAAAAGCAATATGGCGCGCAACCATCGCATCAATCTAACTCGAAAGTTTGTCCTTTTTCGGGTATAATTACTTCAGTATGTTTTACATCATTGGCCAATATTTCCATTTGAGATGCATCGCCATGGACTAAAAATACATTTTTCAGCGCACCGTCGTTGGATTGCTCAAAATATTCAAGCATTTGTGGATGGTCTGGGTGGGCACTAAACACATCAGTTCTTTTAATTTTTGCATGAACAGGCCTAGGTTTTCTGTTGATTTCCACAAAATCTTGACCTTGAAGTAATCGATGTCCAAGGGTTCCTTCGGCACAAAAACCCGCAATCAAAATAGTGTTCTCAGGATACCCTACATTATTTCTAACATGCATTTGGATCCTTCCGCCCTCTACCATTCCCGCAGCGGATATAATAACACACGGTTCATTTATTACACTTAAAATCTCACTTTCTTTCTCGTCCTCAATTACTTGTAAAAGCGGAAAATCGAAGAGACTACCATTTTTTGCTTGAAACGCTTTTGCTTCATCGTTCAAAAACTCAACATTATGCTGGTAAACCTTGGTACTTCGAATGGCTAATGGGCTATCCGTGAAAATTGGTATTTCTGGCAATCTGCCATCGCGATATAATTGATGAATGCTAAAAATAATTGCTTGTGTACGACCAACGCTAAAGGCAGGAATAACAAGTTTCCCTTTTCGATTCACGCAAGTTTCAATGATTTCGTCCAGCATTGCTTGTTCGGCATCTTTTGAATCACTATTGTGTTTTCTGCCTCCGTAGGTGCTTTCGGATATTAAATAATTTAATCCCTTCATGGCCTTAGGATTGGGTACCAATTTTGAGTTTGCATTTCCCAAGTCACCCGTAAACCCCACAACGGTGGTTTTATTGTCATTTTTGATTTCAAATCGCACGCTGGCAGCCCCCAATATGTGTCCTGCCTCATGTAACGACAATGTAAGCTCGTCGTTGAACGAATATTCTTCGCCATATCCCAATGTAAACGACATGTCTAACATTTCGGTGATATGTTTTTTACTATATAATGTTTGAACTTGAGGCTGTTTGCCCTTTTTCATTTTTCTTCCACTTTGACGCCATTCTGCTTTCTGCTTTGCAGCCGCCTCCATTCGCTGAATATTCAAACTATCATGAAGTAAGAAATCACTTAATTCTAATGTGGGTTCGGTGCCAACAATTTTGCCATTAAAACCCTGTCTAACCAAGTTGGGAACATTGCCCGAATGGTCGATGTGAGCATGGGTTAAAACCAACAAATCAATTGATTTAGGATCAAATGGAAAAACCGCGTTTCGCTCATCGAACTCTTTCCTTTTCTCATAATCTAAACCACAATCTATCAAAACCCTAGTACCACCAGGCAAGTCCAACAAATGCATACTGCCTGTGACTTGTCTGGCGGCACCCCAAAAAGTAATTTTCATATCACAAAATTACTTCTATAAATAGGGTTTCGTGTTTGTTTGTTATCAACTGTGTAGCATGATGTCTATCTATGAAGCTACTATTATTTTTCAAACACCATTATTTTCTTCGATTTGATGGAATTTTCAGCATCCGTCCAACGTAAAATGTAAACGCCAGGACTAATACCAAAGTCATCAGTTTTTGCTTGATCTCCAGTATTAATTGTCCGAATCAATTTGCCGTCTACTGTGAATACTTTTGCATTGTGTGGCCATTCAAATCCATTGTTTATAATGGAATTATTTGTAATACTACGTTCAATTTGAAGGTCTGAATACTCATTGTCAAGTCCAGCCAATTTCATTGCGGAGCTAACACTACCATTTGGGTCGTAGCATTTCACAAATTGGCTACCTGCTAGTTTTCCTGTCAATTCTACTTCATTGAAATGACCACCAATATCATAATAGCCAAGATTTATATAATTTTCCCGGAGGCTATCCATTGTATAATTCCATTTTGATGGCTGCCAAAAATTTTCACCGATATTCAAATTGTCATTTTTCTGCGAACCGTTGTTACCGCCATCTATTTCTGCCAACGAACCGTAGATTTCGAACTTTTTTGGTTTTTTCTCAATAGAGCGTAAAAAATTGTTTTTTCCATTCAAATAAAGCGTGGCGTTATATGCTTTTATCGAGGCATCCTCTTGGAATGCGAATGTGTTGAAACCCGCATAAACAGTGTCTGAATTGATCATCTCTCCGGATTCCGCGCCACAGATCAATTTGGCATTGTTAAGGACAATACCTGTGGTGTTATAACCAAATATTGAACAAGCAAATGCTAGACTTCGATTGAGGCTTTGTGCAGCAACTTGGTTCTTATAAAACCCACAGTTATTGAAACTCAACGGGATGTTGATGGTGTCATTTGTTTCCACATACAATCCCATGTTTAGATGCGAGAAGAAATAGCAGTTTTCAAAACTATCAGATGACATACTGCCTTGAATTTCGGCACCTACAGCATTTGACTTAAACGTGCAATTTGAAACTACTAAATGGCTGCCACTGTTTAGTATACCAGTAATGCAATCGTGAAAATCAGTGCGTGAAATAAGACAATTATTAACCCCCTCGTTAATTTTTATCCCGACATCCATTTTTTCAAATTTTGACCGCTCAACGACAACATTTCCGGTTTCCACAGTGATACTAGAACTTTTACTTTTTGCCCAACTTGCTGGAGAAAACCTACTATCTGAGATGTTCACGCTACCATTGCAAATTAGATGGGATTGATTTCCCAAGCTAACATTGGCTCTATAGAAATTGATGGTATCAAAAACAAGTGCCGTATTCACTACGCCCTCAATTTGTAATACGGTAGAAGCAGTTTTGTCGTTGCCGAAAATTTGAAATTTGGAATTACCGCTACCATTAAACGTGCACATTCCAAATCCGCCACCAACATTGTTTAATTTTAACAAGCCTGTTGAAAATCCTTGTTGTGATTGAATAGTTAAATCAGCATTCGCTCCTATTTTTACCTTACCACCGATATGCAAAAGAGCGTTGACTCCATTGAGGTATAAATGTACATTTTTACCGATATTCAATTTGCCACCTTCCTCGATGATTAATGTGCTACCGTCATCGATGATCAATGTAGAGTTATCATTAAGTGTTAGCGCTGCATTTTTATGAATTATCAACTTTGATCGTTTACCAGAAAGATGCAATACAGAGCCAGCGTCAATTACAATTAGACTGCGGTTCTTTACATGAAGAACGGTTGGTTGGATATTGCTTAGTCCGGAGCCGAGATTGATGATTGATCCACTTTGAGCACGAATTACCTTTTCTTGGCAATCACCTAGGTAAAAGACACGATCTAGTTGTTTAGTAATTACAAATGAATCTAGAAAAGAACGGGAAGCATTAACGCCTTTTGTCCAATTGTTGATTTGTAGCGTGCCGCCTTTTTTAATGTTGACGTTTCCAATAAATCGATCACCAATATTTCCAATAAAGTAAGTACTATCAAAACTTAATGATTGAAGATTTTTTGATGAAAGAATTTTGTTCAGTAACCATAAAGCATTGCCATTTTTACT
>CANHXF010000036.1 GCA_947464515.1 Flavobacteriales bacterium | reverse complement strand
GTGAAAGACATCGGTGAACACATTGTATTCATGCATCAAGGCCAGAAATGGTGGGAAGGCAGCAAAGAAGAATTGTCTGAAGCGCAAAAATCCAATCCCGAATTGGATGCGTTCGTGAAAGCAAGCTTTTAAGGAAGGGTCTAATCAGCCCCACTTATCAAGCTACCTAATCAGCCCCACCAAAGAAATTACTTCTCGATTTTCACCCGCTTTAACGGCAATCGATTCGTCACGTCATTACCTAACCCTTTCACCCACGGATGCATCAATCGAATACTCTTGTCGTAATACAACGGAATCACCGGAACTTGACTCATCAACCGAAGGTTTGCGCGAAAAATGTCGTCTAAGCGATCCTTACTCCCACCCGATTCAATCGCCTCGTATAGCGCATCAAAATCAGCATCTACGAAATGCGTGTAGTTGGGCCCATTCGGCGATAAAAATTTCTGATAAAAACAGGCCAAATAGTTCTCCGCATCGGGATAATCCGCAATCCAAGAACCGCGAAACAGCATCAACTTGCCCTCGTTTCGCAATTGACGTAACATACCGCCCGTTTGAATATCCACTTTAATATTGATGCCAATCCTACTCCAAGCCTCCTGCAAATAGACCATCATATCCAAATAATCCGCGGTGGTTGACAGCGTAATCACAGGCTTCAACTTCATTTTGGCATAATTGCTTAACGCAAATTCGGCTTTGGCGTCCTGCATGCTATGAGTATTTGAATCTGTAAGTTCTGATTTCTGATTGGGATTCAATTGCGGCGGGACAAACCCAAATTCCCCGGGCGTTCCCAGGCCGTTGCGAAAGAAGCGAACGATGGCTTTTTTATCGACCGACAACTCCAGCGCTCTTCTGAGGTGGACATCCTGCAAATAATTGACCTGTCCCGGTTGATCGCCCAAATAGCATCCAATATACTCGGTATTCAAAAAAGGTGTAATCAATGTCTTTAATCGCTGATTGTATTTGGGTTTCAACTGCGCATCGGCCGTGAGCAATTCATCCTTAAACGAAGATTCTAATCCATTGAAAAAATCATACGACCCTGCCAAAAACTGCATAAACGCCGTCTGCTTATTCTTAACAAACGAAACATTGATGGCATCTAAATATGGTAACGAAACTCCAGCGCTGTCCTTCTCGTGGTAGACATCGTTTTTGCGAAGCACCAATTTGATTTGCTCCTCCCATCTTTTCAAATAAAATGGACCCGTTCCGATGGGATTTCTGGCCAAAACCGACTTTTCAGTGTTTTTATATTCCAACGGTACGATAAATCCATAATTGGTCGCCAACAAGTTCAATAGCGATGCAACTGGTCTAAGCAAGTGAATTTGGAAAATCGTATCGTTCAAAGGAACAAATACTTGACTCAAATTACTATCGATTTTATCGGCAAAAATCCAAGCCCCGGGGGATGCGGATTTAGGATCGGCGATGCGCGACAAACTGAAGGCAACATCGCGCGAATTGACCCTTCGATGGGTAACTTTTCCACCAAGATCCGGAAAACAAAACTGCGCATCGCGGCGCAAATGAAAAGTGTATATTTTTTTATCCTCCGAAATTTCCCAATGATCCGAAAGCGCTGGAACGACCTGTAATTGGGGGTTTAGGTCGACGAGACCATTGAAAATCTGAGAAACAATCCAAATTTCCGACTGCGATTTTACAAATGCGGGATCCAAGGTGGTGACGGATTCATCTTCATTGTAATGAAACACCATAGAAGGAGATTTTTTATCAACATTTTTACAACCAAGAATTCCCAAAACTGTGAATAAAAGGCAAAGACCCATCGAACGAAATTCACCTCGCTTGGAGATAAATTTGTTGTCCGTCAAAAACGCAAGAGGGTCTTTTATTCCAAACATAGGTTGTTGCAATCGTCTCAGCAAATGTATGGATTACCCAAATGAATGTGCGAGGCTTGGCGGAATTTGAATTAACATATCATTGACAATTTAGAACACACAACGTAAAACAACATACAATGGGAAAAATCATCGCCATCGCAAACCAAAAAGGAGGGGTTGGAAAAACCACCACCGCAATCAATCTAGCGGCTAGCTTAGCTGTCCTAGAGTACAAAACGTTGCTGGTTGATGCCGATCCCCAAGCAAACTCTTCCTCTGGTGTAGGCTTTGACCCCAAGAACATTCGCTTGGGTTTGTATGAGTGTTTGGTACAGGAAATCCACCCGCAGGATGTCATCCTGGCCACCAATACCCCATTTTTGGACTTATTGCCTTCCAACATCGACCTCGTTGGTGCTGAAATCGAGTTGCTAGACATGCCAAATCGTGAACGCATCATGCAAGGGGTGTTAAAGTCGATCCAAGGCAACTACGACTTTATCATTGTCGATTGCTCACCTTCCTTGGGATTAATCACCACAAACGCGCTGTGTGCGGCTAATAGCGTAATCATTCCTGTTCAGTGCGAGTATTTTGCGTTGGAGGGATTGGGTAAACTATTGAATACGATTAAAATCGTTCAGAATCATTTGAACAAACACCTTGAAATCGAAGGGATATTATTAACGATGTACGATGGTCGTTTGCGTCTTTGTAACCAAGTGGTGGAAGATGTGAAAACGCATTTCCAAGACATCGTATTTGATTGCATCATACAAAGAACCACGAAGTTGGGAGAAGCGCCAAGCTTTGGCGTCCCTGTGATTCACCATGATGCGGATAGCAGAGGATCTATCAACTATTTAAACTTGGCCAAAGAAGTATTAATCAAAAACGGTCACATCAAAGCAGAAGCGGAATTGGCATGAACACTATAAAGAAAAAAGCAGGCTTGGGTCGTGGTTTGAGCGCCCTTTTAGAAAACGCAGACACCGACATCACCAGCGGTGGTGGAAGTGCTTTGGCAGGTTCTGTGTCCCTCATTCCGATTTCTAATGTTGAAGCGAACCCCTTTCAACCCCGCACCGAATTCAACCCTGAACAACTAGCGGAACTATCAGAAAGTATAAAAGTTCACGGCGTAATTCAACCCATCACCGTCAGGAAAATGGGCTTTGATCGCTACCAACTGATTTCTGGCGAACGCAGAACGAGGGCAAGTGTTCTTGCCGGAATGACGCAAATCCCGGCGTATGTGAGGGTTGCCAACGATCAAGAAATGCTAGAAATGGCATTGATCGAAAACATCCAACGCAGTGACCTTAACGCAATTGAAGTCGCGATGAGTTATAAGCGATTGCTCGAAGAATGCAACCTAAAGCAAGAAGAATTGGGCGAGCGCGTTGGAAAAGACAGAACCACTGTCAACAATTACCTCAGATTGCTTAAGCTTCCCGAATCCATTCAATTGGGCATCAAACAAGGTCTGGTTTCGATGGGCCATGCCAGAGCCATGATCAATATGGACGATGCGGTGGATCAAATGGAGCTTTACCAGCAAATCATCACAAACAATCTAAGTGTTAGGGATGTTGAAGGCCTCGTGAAAGCAAAAAAGAATGGCAATTCCATCAATGTTTCCATGGGAGGCACCGATTGGGATCCAGAAATTGATAGAATTACTGCCGCCTTTTATGAAAAACTCAGGGCTGCCGTTCACCTTAAGACAGCAGGTCGTGGCAAAGGCAAAATCATCATTTCCTACAAGAGTAAAGACGATTTAAATCGTATTTTGGGACTCATACAATCCTAATAAAACCGATGAGAGGCGGGCCATTTTCAAAACACCATTTTATTGGGCTAATGCTGGCCTTCTTGATGTGTCTGCTTCCGAATTTTGCGATGTCTCAATTTGCTTATCAGCCAATTGATTTGAACGATATTTCAACTCCGGTTTTTTCGAGCCATTCCTGCGCGGTCGCATCAGGCAGTCCATATCAATCCCATTTGGTGGCCGACACACAAGTCAAGAGGTCTCATTCGCCGAAAAAAGCAACCATCATGGCCATTGCCTTACCGGGCAGCGGGCAGATTTACAATCAGAAATATTGGAAAGTACCGTTTGTGTATGCCGGATTGGGTGCGAGTGTTTGGGCTATCGGTCATTTTCGCGGTGAGATGAGGGTGCTGAACGATAGTATCTCTGGCATTTTCGGGGCGGGCAAAACCCCAAGCGCACAACTTATTGCCGATAGAGACCAGCAGCGAAGTCGGCGCGACATTGCCATTTTATGTCTTGCAGGGGTTTATATATTTCAAGTAATCGACGCCACGGTGGACGCCCATTTTTTCAAGTTCAACATCAACGAGAACATTGGCCTGCGCATTAGCCCTTCCCCGTCAAGAACATTAGCCTTGCAATACAAATTCTAATACCCAATCACTGATATGTCTCGGATCGACCAAATACGCCAATTTCTTCAGGATAGTCCAAACGATTCCTTTTTGCGCTATGCATTGGCGCAGGAGTTGCAAAAACAGGGCGATGTGGAGGCGGCGAAGGAGGCTTACTTGTGGCTAACCGACAACCAGCCGAGTTATGTGGCCACTTATTATCATTTGGGCAAGTTATTAATAGCCCAGGGGGAAAAGGAGGCGGCCTTGGCGTGGTTCAATCTAGGGATTGAACACGCCAAGGCCGCCAAAGAATTACACGCCTTAAGCGAACTCCAAAGTGCCAAATTGGAACTGGAGTACGAAGACGATTAACAGTTATTAATCGCGACTTTGCAATTTTGCCAACAAGCGCAAAATCTCAAGATACAACCAAACCAAGGTCATCAACAACGCTACACCGGCAAACCACTCCATGTATTTTGGAGCACCCGCAGCCGATTGCTTTTCGATGAAATCAAAATCCATGATCAAATTGAAAGCCGCAATACCCGCGATCAAGGCAGAGATACCAATGGACAAAGGACTGCTTCCGTAATAGAAACTCTCCACACCAAACATTCCCATAACCATGGTGATCAAATAGAACAAGCCGACACCCATGGTGGCGAACATGATTACTTTGGTAAACATCGGCGTTGCACGCAACAATCCAGAACGGTAAGCCAACAACATTCCCACAAAAATCAACAAGGTGATACCAATTGCGTTCATCACGATGCCATCGTACATTGTGTTAAATACCAAAGAAACAGCACCCAAGAACAAACCTTCCGCTGCTGCATAAACAGGAGCCAAATAAGGAGCCCAAGCCTGCTTGAACATCATCACTAAGCTAGCAATAAAGCCTACAATCAATCCGCCCCACATGTAACCGGATAAACCGTTGTTGAACGCATACGACAAACCTTCTGCGCCTTCACCGCCTTGAACATCAAACTTTAGCCACAAAATGGCCGCTGGAATGATCATCATTAAGAACAAGGTAATGGTTTTGTTTACCGTACCGCTCACTGTCATTTCGCCATCGTATGAAGCCACGCGTGACCCATCGAATGCTTTGTCTGATAAAAATGGACTACTCATAGTTGTTATTTTTTTCGTTTTTTTCTTAGTACTAAATTACTTCAATTATATATCAATTCTGTTGATTTCGTTTCGTTTTCACAAGGAAATTTATACACTTCATCGATTCGATTTTTTGTTTTTTCGCTCAATCACCAACCCGCTAAGCACCTATTTGATTGATTAAAACCCATTAACGAATCAAATGCAATGTCCCCACGTTGCTATATTCTTTATTCTTGAAATCCGAATATTGCAAGCGATACACGTAAACCCCTTCCATGGCTATTTTCCCACCCACTGTTCCATCCCAACCTTCGGTGGTGCTATTGGTTTCGAAAATTTTCTCACCCCAACGATCATAAATGGACATCATATACGTTTTCAATCCCCCGGTATAGGGCAAAAAGACTTCATTTCTACCATTGTTATTGGGTGTAAAGGCATCGGGAATAAAGACAACCGGCTCAAAATTAATGACGATATCATTGCTCCAACTCACCCGATTCCCACCCTGTTCATAGGCTTTGATTCGGAAAATCTGCTGATAATTGTCTTGTCCGTTATTGAAATTATCCGTCGTTGGTGTCGTATAGTTTTGATACAACTGAAACCCACTGCTTCCTGGCAATGAACGATATAATTCATATCGAGCGATTCCACCTGGGAAACCCAAATACCCAGAGAAGGTAATGTTCATAGTAAAGGGCCCCGTTTTTACCCCATTGAGCAAAACGGAGGTATGTGGCGCGCTGTACAAGGTCTGTCCGCAAAGGTTTTTTGTCGCGATGCGATACTCATAGGCCGACGCATCCGGAGCGATGGTATTATCGGAATAGAAAGTATCATTGGTTGCAGCGCTTCCCACTTTGGTGAAGGTGGCGCCGCCCGCAGGGCGGCGCTCAATATCCAAACTACCCACGTTCCGTGGGCCATTCAATAACTCAAATCGCAAATTCATCGTCCCGTCAGAACTCGGCGGAGGAGCAATACTCACCCATCGCAAATCCAAACTGCTATTGTCAACAAAAACCTCCAAACGCAAGGTATCCCCCGCACAACCCTTATCACTCCGCTCAATGACTTGAACAAACCCCGGCTGTGCACCCAATGTCCAATCAATGTTCACACTACTCGATGTCGTAGATGGCGCAGAAACAAAGCTACCACCACTCACCGACCAAGCAAAAGTGCTATTGGGCAGCCCCGTAATTCCATAACTGTAACCCGTAATATTTGGAACGCAAACCGCCGCAGAACCCGAAATCAACTGCGTTTTTGGCTTGGGATTGATGGTAATGATCGACGTAACCCATGGGCCCGGACATCCAGTACTCGAAATCGCACGGATTTTCGCTGCAAAAGTGCCAAATGTATCCAAGCTCAATGTCAACGACCACTGCGAAGAATCCAAAGAAACAGTAGGTGTAACCTTCAAACCAGAAAAATCGTATTCATATTTTTTAACCCCCGCATTGTTGCCCGTCCAATAGCTCAATGGGGTTTTGGTCTGACAATAGATGACATCATTCAGAGGCGACAATTTAGGCGCGCCATTCAGCACCACCGGCAATTTGCTCAACGGCGACAGGCATGGCAATTTACTCACCGAGTCGTATGCCGCAGAAATTACGCCAACCCATGCAGCCCCGGCCGCACCCCAATTGACTTTAATTGAACTTCCAACAGAACCACCGGATAAACTTCCGCCTGAAACACTCCATGCATAAGACTCTCCTTTCACCGGCTTCACAACATAGGCAATGCCACTTGACAGTTCACACAAATTCCCAGGACCCGTAGGTGATTGACCTGCAAGCGCATGATTTTTCTTTACAGATAGATTTGCCGTATCAATGCAACCAAAGCGATCCGTTACGATAACCTGCAATGTCCCAGTCCCCAATCCACCCCAATCCACGGAAAACAGAGTATCGCTAATATTTTTCGATGCGGTTGCGCCCGTGGCCTTCCAACTGTAGGTGGCCTTGTAATATTTCTTATCCAACGAATACAGAATGCCTTTATTGTTCGGACAGACACTCACTGGGCCGATGATACCGCTGCCAGCAGGAGAACTCACAAACACGTTAAACGTATCAATGACGCTGTTACATCCCACGGAATTGGTCCCAAAGAAAATTACCGAACCTTTCCCCGGCTTATTCCAAAGTATTTTTATTTGATACGATGTACCATTGACTGCCGCTGTGATTAGCGTACCGCCGACAACGGAAACTGAATATTTAGGCAGCAGATTGGCGGTGGTGAAAATGGATGTTTGGTTAAGACAAACTGTATCGGGGCCAGTGAGCGCCGGCTTCGCCGGCGCCGCTATCAAATTAACATTCAAAGAAATATCCGCACCACATCCAAACTTGTTCTTCACCGCAATCGAAATCTTGCCCGTAGCCGCGGAACCCCAATTCACCTTCACATAACGGCCCGTATCCGAACCGCTAATCGAACCACCTGTTACCGACCATTTATACTGACGTGAAGCATCGTACTTATTCACCTCATACAACTGATTCAATGTGTTCTGACATAAATTCACCGCGCCCTTCACAGTCTCCACAGGGACAAAAGGTTTTACGTAAATCAATACGTTTTCATTCACAAACTTCGATGGACAACCATTGTCGTAAGCCTCAAACGTCACCCTGTAAGGCACCTTAGCATTCGTATTGCAATCCGGCGTCCAACAAAAGGTAGATTCAACTTTTTTACGGGCGCTGTTGGTGCTAGGGGACATCGTAGCTTTGGTTCCTTTGAAGCCGTTGGTGCCCGTCAAAATATCGCCATAAGCCTTCAACGTAAGAATATCGCCTGTATCTTTCAAATCCGTGGCCGTAACCTTCCTACAAATCGTCTCACCAGCCTCCACATACCAATTTGAACTTCCTCCCTCATAACTCAAACGAGGCTTGTTGTTCACACCACACGAAATTACCATGATCTGCAAATCCAAACGAACCCAGGAAATTGCGATGCCATTCCGCCACTCGGTGACCTCAATAGCCACTGCATATCGACCCGGACTCGGCGCCATATAGGTTGTTAACCCGTTAAATGCATCCACAAAAGCATATCCACCGCTACCAAAAGGTTTCTTCGAATTAAAACCAGACACATACTGAACCGTATCAAAAATAGCCATCGGATCGGGGCAATTTAACACATCAACCCAATTTGCTTGACCACCCTGCCAAGGCGTCACTAAGCGATAACTCAGCGAATCCCCATCTAAGTCGATCACCCGATTCCTTATCGTTGTTGTATCACCCGCACAGATAAACGGCACCGGCATATCCAAAAACGATGGGGAACTATTCTGAATGGCCGACGGTGGAATATAACCGTAATAGGTCTGACCCTGAAAAGGCGAACCGTTATCATCGATCAAATTGGTCTGCGTATTTCTGCAGCATCGCTCCCATTTCAAATGATAACCCGTTGTAGAATTGGGAAGCGTAATATTCACCTCAAAAACACCCTGCTTCAAACAAGCTTTTGCCACCTCCGGACAGCTGGTATTGCCCACCGGATTCACACTTTTCTCCGAAATCAACTTTGCTTTGTACGATGTGTAAAGCGTTTTATTGTCGTTATATACACACAGTCCAACCTCCGTGTCAAACTTCACCCCACCATCCAACGGTGAACAATCCCGATAAGTATAAATATTAACCCGATACTGACTATTACTTCCGTTCGATCCCAAATATCGATACGTCAAAAATCCCCCAACAAGGTGAGTGGCCTGCGCGATTGAAGCAACCGACAAAAAAACCAATACTAACCAACGTTTCAGAATTCTAAGCACGCTTAATTTCCTTTGTCAAATTTAGACAACTTTTGTGCCTGAATCGTTGCAATGACAAGGGTTTGAAATGAAAAAACTATTTTCGCCCCATGAAATTCAATGCAGACTGTCTTCACTTCCTGGGTCACATACCTTGTAAACCCCACAAAGAACAAGGCTTTCACTGTGAAAACTGCCCCGCCTACACCCCCATCGAGAAGAAAATTCTTATCATAAAATTGGGCGCTATGGGTGATGTGATTCGAACAACACCCCTAATTACCCGATATAAAAAATTATTTCCGCATGCCAAATTTACTTGGATCACTCTTTTTCCTGACATTTTGCCCAAAGGTGAAATCCATGAAGTGTACAAATTAGGCATCGAAGCGCAATTGTATGTCACCAACACGGATTGGGACATCGCGATTAACCTCGACAAAGAGAAAGAAGCATCGGCTTTGTTGAAAATGGTGAATGCGAAAGAAAAATATGGCTTCATTTTGAAAGATGGCGCCACGCAGCCAGTGAACGAATTGGCCCAGCACAAATTTGATACGGGTATGTTCGACGATGTGAGCAAAGCGAATACGAAAAACTATTGCACTGAAATTTTTGAAATTTGCGGACTCAAATATGAAGGTGAACCCTATTTATTAGACAATCACGCCAGCAAAGGGTTTGTTTGGGATTTGGACCACAGCAAGCCTATCATCGGCCTGAATACGGGCTGCGGCGACCGATGGACCACACGTTTGTGGAGCATCGAAAATTGGATTGATTTGGCCAAAGCCATTGCGGAAGCGGGATATACACCTTTGTTGCTTGGCGGTTCCCAAGAGCACGATAGAAACTTGGCGATTCAAGCGGGTAGCGGCGCGACCTATTTGGGCAACTTCCCTTTGCAACAGTTTATTAACCTAATCGACCAGTGCGATTTGGTTGTCACCCAAGTCACGATGGGCATGCACCTAACATTGGGATTGGGCAAAAAAATCGTTCTGATGAACAATATCTTTAACCCTCATGAATTTGATTTATTCAATAAAGGCGCAATCGTTCAGCCACCTAAAGAATGTAAATGCTTTTATCGTGGCAGCTGCGTAGATGGCACTAGCTGTATGGATACTTTGCACCCTTCTGTTGTATTGCAGCAGTTAGAAAGCGTCCTGAATAGCAATTGATTGATACATTTTTAAAAGTCCATTGCAAATTTCACTGCAACTCACTATTTTTGCACCCCCAATGGCGAGGTAGCTCAGGTGGT
>CANHXF010000035.1 GCA_947464515.1 Flavobacteriales bacterium | reverse complement strand
GTTTATAAGGTCTCTAGTACGACTATCTTCTTCCAACCCGAAATTACCTCCATCTCCGATTATTATCCATTCGGAACTCCTATAAATGGAAGATCCTTCTCGAGTACCGAGTATAGGTTCGGGTTTAATGGAAAAGAATTAGATGAGGAAGTGTCCGGGGAGGGGAATTCAATTGATTATGGAGCAAGGATTTATGATCCAAGGTTAGGAAGGTGGCTAGCAGTTGATCCGCTATTTAAATTCTATTCCTATTCATCGCCATTTACTGGTAATGGCAACAATCCGATTATCTGTAAAGATGTAGACGGAAGAAGAATACAAATTAGAATTTCAGAGGGCGTATATGTGGAGTATTACAATGGTCAATTATACATAATAGCTAATAGTGGCGAAAGATCGAATGCCCTCTATAATGGAACTAATGAAGATGCAAAACTTATAATGAATACTTTGAATTTATTGAAAACATCCAAAACGGGCTTGGAATTAGTAAATTATGTTCAAAATAAGGACGCGATTCAAGAAATTCAAACTCACAGTGGTGTTAATGAATCAAAAAATGCCACTGAGGGTAGAGATAAACCACTTATGGAATTCAACATAGATAATGAGAAGGTTTTTACAACTGCAGGCGTGGAAAATTCACCATTGCATATTAAACTTGGGCATGAACTCGCTCATTTTTATGGTAAATTCGAGGATAAGAACGGCCTTAAACAGTATTGGCTTTGGGTAGATTTTGGTGAAAATAGTCCGCGAAATACAGAAATATTTGCAACTCAATACGAAAATATGTTGAGATCTGAATTTGGCCTGAATCTGAGAAGTTGTTATGCAATTGAAAAGTATCTAGGCACAGGTGAATATTTCAATGAAGATACTAGGATTCTAAGGGAAGATAATTCTACAAGTTATCAGTATACCAACGGCGAGTGGTTTGGCAAACTTGATTTTCCATTTCAGGAAAATTTAAGAACTGAGGGTAACAATTTGATAAAAAAAATATTAAATGACTGGAATGAAAGTCCCTATAATTTTAAAGAAAACAATCCACCGGGACAACTAAAAAAATAGTTTAATGTACAACAGAATGATAAAGGACATAAAAAAGTATTTAAATAATAAATATTTTACTTCACTACTTTTTTCAACAATATCAATTGTCATTAATAGTTGTACAGATCAAATAATATTTAAAAGAGAAATAAAAAATTGCGCAAAAACTAATAAGCCTGGATTGTTAACTATCGATAACTGGCGACATAATTTTTATTACATGTACGAACAAGTAAACGTAGATAGTATGATAGTTTCAACGGATAGTTTATTTATTATGTTACGTTATCAACAGCATTACTCAACATTTTCTATTTTTGTATGCGCGAAAGAGTGGAAATATAGTTTATCGGCGAGTGACGGAAAGTTGCCCTTAAAAAAAGACTATAAAGATAATTACTACAATAATCGATTGTTAATTACAATGTCAAATAGAAAGGATTCAATTAATTTGAACATGTATGAAAAAAAAATTGCAAAAAGCGATAGTAGAAACTCAATTTTGATGCTTTGCACAATAGATTCAAAGGGTAAATTAAAGCGTGAAATTATTTGCAATTAAGTTCTTTCTTAAAAACAACACCATTTAAATTGCGTTTGTGAGGTTGTTGGAAAAAACGCCTGACCTCTTCCCACAAAATCGCACTGTTCTAAACTAGAGTTTTCAGGGTAACAAAAAACAGAAAAAAAACTAACTTGTTACCATGAAAAAATCAAAATTTACTGAAGCTCAGATTGTTTTTGCGATCAAACAATTCGAGACTGGAACGCGGGTAGATGAGATCTCTCGCCAAATGGGAATTTCCCAAGCTACTTTCTTTAACTGGAAGAAAAAGTATGGATCGATGGGTGTGTCAGAACTCCGTAAACTCCGGCAACTTGAAGAGGAAAATCAGCAACTGAAGAAGTTGGTTGCAGATTTAAGTCTGGACAAACAAATGCTTCAGGATGTTATAAAAAAAAGTTATAAAACCCACGTACAAAAAGGAAATGGCATTGTGGATGGTTGATAACTATCAAATATCTAAGAATAGGGCCTGCAAGTGTGTTTTGCTTTGCCGTTCCATGTTCTTTTATAAGCACCATCGTAGAGATGAAACGGCCTTGAAAATGCGAATTCGAGAAATAGCCAACACAAGAATTAGATACGGTTTTAAACGGATCTTTACTCTATTGAGGCGAGAGGGTTTTACGGACAATCACAAGCGAGTTTACCGAATTTACCGCGCGGAAGGCTTGAATCTTCGGAGTAAAAGGCCCAGGCGTAATCGCAGTGCTAATCATCGTTTAGAACGATTGAATCATCAAGCTATTAACCAGGTTTGGAGCATGGACTTCGTACAAGACGCCCTGTTCAATGGGGAAAGATTTAGGGTGTTAACTGTAGTGGACAACTACAGTAAAATATGTCATGGTTTGCTGGTGGGCAAATCGCTAAAAGGCATTGATGTAGTAGAGGAATTGAGCCGTATTTGCACTATTGAGGGTTGTAAACCTGTGCGTATTCAGTGTGACAACGGTACTGAATTTGTATCAAAAGATGTTGATTTATGGGCGTATTCAAATCGCGTGACCATGGACTTCTCAAGGCCCGGAAAGCCTACAGATAATCCCTATGTAGAGTCATTCAATGGAAAGTTCAGAGATGAATGTCTGAATGTAAATTGGTTCTTATCCTTGGAGGAAGCGGCAACGAAAATTGAAGATTTTAGGTGGGAATAAAAAAATTTCTGTACACACAGCTCAATTAAACACCAAAAGAATTTATTATATTGCATGAAAATAAACCTAAAACTCTAGAATCGGTTTTCTGATTTGCGGAGAGATTCAATAAACCTGAATTGTTGAACTTTACCCAGTTCGAAAAAATGAGTACATATAATAATTAAAATGCAGAATACATTGAATTTAAGTTGTAGATTAACGATGGTACTTATGCAAAAGAAGTTATTCCAACGTGATTTGGCTAATAAGAATTGGGTTACCTGTGATGTGATTGGCAAATATAAGCAGGGCCATTTGTCTGCTGTGGGAAAGACTAGAACAATGGTAGATGTTTTGTCGTGTCGCTAAGTTTCTAATTAGGAATAATGCCAAAGATGGTTTATTAATGGATAAGAATAAACTCTACCGTATGCAGGATACGCAAAATCAGATTGATTCTGAAAAAATTACAATTAAATTTATTTTATACGTTTATTCATGATACAAACGTGAAGTAGGTATTCATGATTAAGTAAATTTTGATATGAAGTACTTCTTTTTTTATAACACAGGAGATGAGAAAATTGTAGGGAAAAAATATCCTCAATGTAAGGGAATGCCTACGTGTTTGGGATTAACTTCAAAATGGTTTGAGCAGCCTAATTCAATGACTAAACTAAATAATGAAGATTTTCCATATTTTGAGCCCGAACTAATTTTCGAACTAGAAGATAAAGCTATATTGACTGATGTTGTAAGCCCAAGTAACGTTTCTGCCAAAGGGTTTTTAATTAACCAAAAGGTAAGAGACATTATCAGTCAT
The DNA here is from genome assembly GCA_947464515.1 of Flavobacteriales bacterium. GTDB lineage: Bacteria > Bacteroidota > Bacteroidia > NS11-12g > UBA955 > UBA955. The sequence continues at coordinate 6,942 of CANHXF010000035.1, read as the reverse complement.
TTCAATTTAATGGAGCATAGATATTACCCTGCAATCCTTATTGTAAAAGGGAAAAAGCTGCCTTATTACTGGCTGCATTTCAAAGATAATTATGACTTTTTTTTAGAGAATATTGATTATGAAAAATCGATTTTTCATGTTAGCAATTTAGCCTACATGAAAATCAATGATGTAGAGATTAACTCTTATCAAGAGTATATCAAATATAGGAAAAGCTTGTCAATGAAGTATATTTCTGCTTCAAAACTCGCTTTGTCTGATGAATTGAAAGAAAAAGAATTTGACTTGTTTTACTTCGGACATATGTTTCTACATTGCTTTATTTCCCTCCGGCTAGTTGAAGCTCTGAAAATTCAAAATGTTACAGGATTAGATTTTAATGAGCAAAGCATATTGTAAAGCTTCACTCCTTTTAAATCCTCTTGTTTTATTAGAAAGTCTCGTTAACTTTCACAGTGCTGTGCTGTAAGGTTTCTTTCAAAGATTCTGCTACTCCTTCGAGTATCATTTTCGCGCTTTTGCCAATATTATCATTATTGCTAAATGCACTATTTATCAGGTTGTTAACATAAGCATCGTACTTTCCGTGAGGGCCAGAGTGTCTTGTTTCACTAATAAACAATCCATTTATTTTACCATTAAAATCAAAACCTTCGTCAATTGCCTTCCTAATATTTGCGTTTTTCCCAATTAAATTAACAGGAATAAGGTGATGAGCTTGGTCTGTTTTTGCTCCCATTTTCATTCCTGCCTTTTGTAGGGCTGTTCTTAATCCACTTTTATTAGCAATAGCATCGGCGGATTTAAAGCCATATTCCATTGCATTTCCAAGCCATTTTTGAGCTGCATTTAATGATTTAAAAGATTTACTTTCATAACCTGCCGCTTTCAATGAATACTTAAAACCTTTAGCTGCTAGGTCGCCTGCAACAAATGTTAGACTAATTGTTGAAAAGGCAGCATTCAGATAATCGCCTTCTGCAGTATATATTGCCGCGTTGCCTGCATCTGCAAATTCACCTATACCCGGAATAAAACCCAAACCATCAAGAATAAAATGTAAACACTCCATGGGATTAACATTTTTCATGTTTTCCAATTGCACTTGGTGGGCATTTAGCTCCAAATGATAGGCTTCAGGTGATGCTAAAACTAACCCTGCTCTAAACGCGCTCTCTCCAGGTTGCAACCCTTCTTGATCAATAAATTTAATTGGTAAATTACCAGCAAACTGGTATAGTGTCCAATATGGATAACGATGAGCTACTGGATCAATAGCAAAGAATCTACCTAAACGCACATCATAACTTCTGTATCTTAATTCTATTTGGTTCCCCTCCCAGGATACTTCATCATCTTTTTCATGATTATTAAACCCAAACCTATATTCACCACCGAAGGCGGCGCTTCGTCCTTGTATAGGCGCCCCGAAGGGATAATAATCTGAGATGGAGGATACTTCTGGCTGGAAATAGATAGAGCCACTAGAAGCCTTATAAACGGGTTTGTCGGAGACGGTTACCAGGACGTTTCCTAGGTGATTGCCTAATACATTTTGTTTACCAATTACCGAAATGGAGGTTGCCTGAAGTTTTTCATTGGCTGTCACATTACAAACATACAAAATTGCGTCTATTCGCAGAAACTGCATATTCTCGACTTTTTTTAAAAGGGCCAGCATTAAAGCCAGCCCTTTTCAGCAAAACTTGCATAGTCATCCTTTACGCCAAGGATGAGGTGATCAATCAATCGGATGTCCAATAGCTCGCCTGCTTCTTTGATTCTCTTGGTTAACTTCAAATCCTCATCCGAAGCATCTAGATTGCCACTGGGATGATTGTGTGCAATCACGATTCCTGAAGCAAGAACTTTGAGAGCGGTTGCGAAGATGATGCGATGATCTACCACCGTTGCCGAGATGCCTCCTTTGAACGCTTTTAAGCCTCCAATTACCCTGTTGCCTCTATTCATGAATAGAACTACAAACTGTTCGTTTAAACCCAATGAATTGGGCTCAAATAGCTCTTTGAGTAGTCGGTAGGCGTCAGAAGAATTTCGGATTTGCGGTAGCGGTGTTTCCTTGGGTGAGTAACCAATGGAAAGTTCACGTAGTTTGAGTAATTGGTTTTCGTTCATCGATAAGAGAAGAGAAAAATCCCACAGCAAACGCCATGGGATAATTCTACACTTAAGGTATCAACAAAACGCTTGAAGCAAGGATGAAGCATTTACACCCCTGTCCAATAAACGATCGATGTAGGAGCTCTTATTTGCTCCCGTGAAGAGGTTGTAAAGCCTCCAAAGATTGATTTCACCATCAGTCCTACTGAAATTTGGATCGTTGTAGTACCCTTCAACCACTTGATTGATTTGAGAATCCCCAAACTCGAGCTTAGGTAGTAGTACTTTCTCCTCCTTGGGCATGTACAGGTACATCCTACAGCGTCCAATGAACTCAGCAAACTGTTGTTCGGTTAGATTGATGTTTTGCCAGCGTTCAAATTGGTCTAATGTCGCCTGAGGTTCAAACTCCCGAATCATTTGCTTAGTCCTTTGGGTGATTTCATCCACACTGAACACTCTGAGATCGTCAACAATCCCATCTGTCCACACACATAGGTTACAACACACTCGGTTTTTAAACCCAATGAACAGTTTGAACTTCTCCAAGCTTTTCTTCGAATGCAGATTTTCTAGATGGTAGCTTTTCACCCCTCCAATGGTAAGCGTGAGTTCGTCATCGCCAATCATTCTTTTAACCGAAGGTATTTCGATGGCAAACATCATTCGCTCGTAGTACAAAGTCTCTTCATGGGATTCCAGATCACTGGCTTTTTTATGACGTGCTTCAGGTATTCTTCCCTTAACAGGGTGAGAAACACGGATTACAGGATCGTTGGAATGATAGAAGGCACTTACACCGTCCAAAACTGCTTCAATGAACTCATGGTGTGAGATAGCAGCTTCGTTGTCCTTGGCAAAAACAGGAATTGTACACCCGTAGAGCAACTCATTCATCGAAACAGGCAAAGTGTTGGCTTCAATGAATACAGGGGATGAAATGGTCTGTAAATCGCTCTCAATGGCTAAGTCGCTAAAGGGATTATTATGATTGTCCATTTGTATACCTCCCTTCTTTCTGTAGTTCGTTTTTACGCTTCAAAAACACATCGTAGTTTTCTTGGGAGTGGTCTATTTTACCCCACAGTACCACCAGTTCTTCTAGGTGTTTGACTTCTGCGACCATTTCCTCTACTGAAGGAGCGGTAACTTCAAACCTAGTTTCTCTTTCAACCCTTTCGGCTACCTCCGTAGTTTGGATTCTGACCCCATTACACCATTCAACAATCTTTTCACCTGTTTGCTCGGTGATTTTGAAAGGAATGCTGGCTGAGAATAGTTGAGTGCGGTCTTTTGAGCATGTGGCGTTGTGATTGATGTCAACATCCATGACAATGGTGAACTCGTAATCCATCCCATCTTTGGTTACTGACTTCAAACCCACTTTCTCAGGGATCATTTTTCCGTTTTTGTCGCTTAGAACGTAATCTTGCTTGGTTCTAAAGGTAACAATGATGTGACAATCGCTCTGAAGAATCTTCTGAACAAGGGAATTGTGTCTAGGGGTTACTTTGCTCCAGTTTGTAAAGGAGTTGCCTACCATCCCTGCATGGATTTCCAGAATTCCACCTTCGCCATCCCATTCATGAGACAGTGAATCGATAACAATAACCTTCACACCAGATTGTTCGCATAGTTCAATCGCTTGAATGTAGCTCTCAGGGGTAAATGGCTTACCAATAGAAAGAACATTGTAGTTCCCCAAATGGGCATAGAGGTCAGCAGAATGATTCTCTGTGTCAATGACGCAGATGTCACTCCATTGATTTGTGAGTCCTTTTGCAAGTAGCAAAGAAGAATAGGTCTTCCCACTGCCACTGCAACCTTGAATGGCCAGTTTGATTTTGGCTCTCTTTCGTTGTGCTTGTGTGATTTTCATGATTCTAATTTTTAATGTTAGTATCGCAGAGAAGAGAAATTTTTCACTGACCATGGTAGACCACGTTAACTTCCAATGTGATTTGATCACAGGGGGAAGCACTGACTGAAATTTTGGGTGGGGGGATGGTAATTTAGGTACCCCCTTTCTCCTGAGAATATGATGTGGTAGGGGGTTGAAAATTGGGGGCGGAAAATTAAATCTCCACTCCTATCTTTGATGTAAGAAACCAGCTGATAACAAGAAGTTGTTTTCGAGTATTTGTTCTTATCAAAGTTCGTTATTCGGTGGACTTGGGCAGTTTGAATCTTCAAACCCCAGTAAAATCAAGGCTTTAGCTGTTAGGTTCGAATCCCTTCCTCTCTACAACAAACCCAGTTTTAACCCTCTTTCTCCCTGAATTCTAGCGAATTTGGGGTTTTTTATACACTCTGGATATCCAAACTATCGTTTGCGTAATGTTACTCATCGAAATTCATTGGGTATGTCCTAGACCTCAATGAAATTATTTTATCTTTGGCAAAGATAAAATCCTGCTAACCAATAATAGAAATGAAAAGGCACCTACCATTATTACTTCTTTTACTATTCACAGTCAATTTATTCAGTCAAACTTTAGCAAAGAATTCAAAAAAAACACTCTACCTGCCCATTGTCACGTCAATGAATTTCCAAGCAATTGCTACACCTTTCCATAATGCAGAAAACAATTTCAGAAACCCAGGATTTAGCATTGGCACAGAATTAAACTACACTAAAAAAAACCTCACATTTCAATCTATCAACTTCGGCTATTTCTTCAACAAATACAATGGTAATGCAGCCTATTTAAATAGCCAATTTATTTATAGGCCTAAAATTTACAAAGCCCTTCATTTAGAAATAAAATTCGGACCGGGTTTGATTGACCTATTCCTGCCAACTCAACCATACACATTAATAAACGGGAATTGGGAAAAATCGAGCGATCATGGAAATTTAGCGATTATCGTTAACACTGGAATTGGCCTTTGGCTCAAGCCTAATATCGCAAGTAATAACATCATCTCACCTTTCGTGCAATACGACATCATGGGAATTGCAAGATACAACAAATCGATTCCGGTACTTCCGACAACATTAATCAATTTTGGGTGCCGAATTGACCTCCATCACAATAAAAAATCCACATGAAAAAATATTTCACCATACTTTTCTTGGCCAATTCACTTTTTTTATTGGTTATTTTCAGTTGTAAAAAAATTGACCTATCAACATCATCGTTTCATTGTAACAGTACTCAAGTTCTTAATTACAGTAAATCGGAAAAACTTCAGACCATTCTTAACAAATATGCCAATTTAGGAATCCCTGGCATAAGTATGGCAGTTAAAACGTCCACAGAGGAATGGGCAGGAGCGGCAGGATATTCAAAAATTGAAGACAAAACTCCTTTACAAATTTGTCATTTACAATATGCGCAGAGCATAGTAAAATCCTACACCGCAGTTCTTGTAATGAAGCTATACGAAAATGGGGTTATTTCATTGGACGATCCCATATCAAAACATCTTCCGGTGAACATTTCTCAACACATCACCAACAGTGAATTAATTTCGGTTAGGATGTTATTGAATCACACATCAGGCATTTTTGACTATGCCTATGATTACACTTACTCAGCTAATTTACTCAGCAATCAAAATAAAATATTTAATTACTTAGATTTGATTTCATATGCTTTTGATAAAAAGTCAGAATTTGAACCGGGAAGCAAATATTCTTACTGCAATACAAATTTTTTGTTATTGGCCATAATGATTAATAAAATAACAGGCAAAGACCATAGCATCATGATGTCCGATGTAATTTTCAAACCATTAAGCCTTTTAAACACCTATTATAAAAACGAAACTGGATATTTAAAATACCCTGAATTAGTAAATTGTTATCTAAATCGCCTGAGCGACAATCGATTAGAAAACGTCACCAAAACGCAAGTCAACAATGTGTCTGCGATGATCGGCGATGATGGAATTGTTGCTACACCAATGGACTATGTACATTTTCTGGATGGACTTGTTCGTGGTCAAATTCTAAAAAAAGAAACACTTGATACAATGCGAAACTGGGTATTAAATAAAAATGGAAAACCGGCCTATGGGCTCGGCTTAACCTACAGAACCCACAAAGACAACTGGGGATATGGACATGGAGGAAGTGGAATTGGTGCGGGTGCAATTCTGTATCATTTCCCTGCAAAAGATGTAACAATATTTATTGGCGTCAATATTGGAACACTACTAGAGGGGCCATTCAATGATCTATATGAAAAAATGAAGATAGAATTATTGGATGTAATTCTGGAGCATTAAACCCAAAACAACTTAAGGTATTTCCCCTTTTTTCCCCGAATTCTAGCGAATTTGGGGTTTTTTATGCCTGAAAATTCCCTAATTTCCCGTTTTATTCATGGGCGAGGCAAAAAAAATCGAAATCACCAATTTCCTATTGATTTGGGTCACTCTGTTTTTTGCATTTCAATTCCCATTCCAACTGTTTCTGTTTTCTTATGCGATTCTTGGACCCCTGCATTACTTAACCGAAATCAACTGGCTGGATAAGAAGAATTACTTCTTGGCGCATCAAAACGACAAAAAACATTACCTCAAAGCGGTGATCGTTTCACTGCTCTTGCTTACAATCACATTTGCATTTTTTGAATTGGGGAAATGGGAATTCACCAAACCCCTGCACGCATCAATCCTATCATCGAACGTTGCAGCACCACTAAACACCTATACCCAATGGAGCTTTTCGGCCCTGTTTGTTGTATTCATTTTCGCCGTAGCCTTCGTCGCCACCCCACAACGAATCAACCGTTTATTGATCATCGGAATCTGCGCCATTGCCACCCTCTTTCTATACAAATTCACTTTTTTTGCCGTCTGTTTTGGCATATT
>CANHXF010000034.1 GCA_947464515.1 Flavobacteriales bacterium | reverse complement strand
GATTTGGCGTTTGGATGCCCAGGGTAATATTTTGAAGCGTTGGGAGGCGAATAGTCCTTCGGTCTTTTGTTTGGCCAAGGATTCCCAAGGTGATATAGTGAGTGGGGGTAGGGATGCGTTGTTGATGTGGATGGGGGAGGATGGTGAACTGAGGCAGGAGGTGAAGGCGCATTTGTTTACGATTCATGCATTGGCGGGATCGGAGCTGGGGTGGTTGGCCAGTGGGAGTATGGACAAGACGGTTAAGATTTGGGATAGAAATAGTGGAGTGTTGTTGAAGGTGATTGATCGGGAGAAATATCCCAGCAGAGGGCATTCACATTCTGTGAATGCCCTCTGCTGGCTAGCTCTTGCGAAGTCGGGGCCCAACGCAAACTTGGAAACAGGTCTCCGGCGCTTGCTTGCAAGCGCCGGAGACGACAAAATCATCCGCGTTTGGGAAGTTTCTGTTTGATCCATAATTTGGATTTGTAGATAGTTAGGGGGCCTAGCGCCATGACGTTACGCCTCGTGATGTCGATCAGATTCGCAAGGATTTTTGTCCAGTTTTTTTACTAAATTAATGGACATTTTTACTATCTTTGCCTTAAGGAAAAGTAATGAAAATGACTGAATACATATCATTTAGTATAGATAGATTTCCAAGGGGCTATGTATTCACCTGTGCCAATTTTAATACAGAAGTGAATCAAAAAGAAGCGGTAATAAAAGCGCTGAATCGTATGGCGGCTTCGGGTAAAATCGCTAAATTATCAAAGGGGAAATACTATAAGCCCGAAAACACCCCATTTGGCAATCTCCAGCCAAATCAATCGCAAGTAGTAAAAGATCTATTGGAAGAAAATGGAAAAATAATCGGCTATCTCACGGGGTATAGTATTTACAATCAGTTGGGTTTAACCACACAAGTAAGCAATATCATACAGATTGGCAAAAATCAAGTTCGCCCCCTCTTTAATAGAGAACGTTATGCTATTGCTTTCGTAAAGCAAAAAAACACAATCACCAAAGAGAATATTTCATTGTTGCAAATACTTGATGCCATTCGCTACATTAAAAAAATACCTGATACCAATATCGAAACATCTTGCAGACGGTTTTTAGCCATCATCAAAAATCTTTCTGAAACAGAAACCAATACTATGGTTCGTTTGGCATTGAAATATTCACCTGCTACAAGGGCATTGTTAGGTGCGTTAATGGAACAGCTTCAACTAGGCAGAACAACTGAAGCGCTTTTAAAGTCCTTGAACCCAATTACCAAATACAAATTGGCAGGTGTATCAAAAGTTTTATCTAATACCGATAAATGGAACATAATATGAAACTACACCATGACATAAAATTATTTTCTGACACGTTGAGGGCTGCATCACAGCAATTGGACATCAAACTGGAATTTGTAGAAAAAGATTACTGGATAACATTGGTGTTAAGTCGTTTGGCAAAAAGCAAATATGTTGACGAATCAGTTTTTAAAGGAGGGACATCGTTATCGAAAGGCTATAATTTGATTGAACGATTTTCTGAAGATGTAGATATTGCAATAATCAATGACAATGGAAAAACAGGCAATGAAATCAAGAACATCATTCGCACCATAGAAAAAGAAATTACATCTGATTTAACCGAACTACAAATGGATGGCGTAACTAGTAAAGGTTCTAGATTCAGAAAGTCGGTTTTTGAATATATTACCACTGAAAAGGCCAACACAAACAATAAACTCATTATTGAAATAAATTCATTTACAAATCCTTTCCCTTATCAACGATTGACCATAAAAAGCATGGTATTTGATTTTTTGACTCAGACAAAAAATGAAAAATACGTTGAGCAATACAATCTCCAATCCATTGAAGTAAACGTATTAACCAAAGAACAAACGATAATGGAAAAGATGGTTTCCTTAATTAGATTTTCATTCAAGGAAAATACTGCCGACAGTATTTCTGAAAAGATAAGGCACTTCTATGATTTGTATTACTTGATGAAACATCCTGAATGTATTGAATTTGTTGCATCGAGTACGTTTAAACAACAATTTGATGCCATACTACAACACGATAGAGAAATATTTGAAGAGCCTGCGGGATGGCAAACTAAGTCAATATCAGATTCGCCCTTGGTTACTAATTTTTCAATCGTTTGGGAACAATTAAAAGAAAAATATCAAACGGAACTTTCTGCGTTAGCGTACCGTCCAATTCCAGCTGAAAAAGAAGTTGCAGAATGCTTTAGAGGCTTGATGAGCAGAATTCGATAAAATTGACCCCCTCCGGCGGTCTGAAATTGACCTTCGAAATAAAGGCGAATCAATGATGTTGAATATAGAGTTAAACAATGGTAATATTGGGTATTTTGGTTTGTTAATAGTTCCGACGGAGATTGTAACTAGACCTAAAATTCGGACTTGACAAAATTTATGGTTTAAAAGTATAACTTTGTTAAGTTACATTAATGTGCGGATTATGCTGACCACCTAGAGACATGAAAAATTGGTTTCAATTTATTGTGATGACAATTTTACTTCTCCCTTCGGGAGCATGTCAACTAATGGCTCAAGGAAGCAATACCAGACATTTTCAAATTATCAACGATAGCAAATCATCAATCTGGTGGCCCTTGTATAATCGTTCACGGAATGAAAAAACACTGGATTTTTCCACTGAACCACCTACAGTTGTTAATTGCAAATCTTGTACTTGGTTTAACAATCAAGGTCTTTCTACTGGCAAACTTTATCATCCATTAAATTCAGTTTTACTAAACAATCAGTTAATTTATTTTTCTCGGTTCACGATTTTTAACCGTTTCCTTGGAAATCAAAGTTTAAAATCTGGCAATCCCAACGGAAACAAGGAAGGGACATATGCCCGTATTCCATCTGCCGAATATAGAGAGTCCGTGATATCGCCGATTTGGGACACAAACTCGGTATATTTTTTTGGTTCACCTGATTCTAGTTTTATTGATAAACAACAGTTCAATCATGAAAACTGCTATCAAATTCCCAAGACAGATTTTTTAAATTCCGCATCCAGCAAAATGGTTGGATCCAAACTCAAATGGTTCAATGGTGGGAGTTCGCATATCCTAGTTTCTGCGCCAGTGGTTTTGCAGTTGAACAATAGTTATTGGATTGTTAGTACGGTTATTTCCACCATTGGTACTCTGAAAAAATGGGAAATAGCCGCGGTAAAGTGGACACGATCTGGTTTTGAAGCGCCTATTTACACACCATATGACAAATTTGGCTCATTAGATTTTTTCCCACTAATCCCTCAACAGCAATGGGCCGACAAAAACAGAATCATTTTTGATGAAGGCGGCATCGTAGACTCTTTTGCGATATTGGCAAAATGCAAACAAGGCTTAACACATTATCTCATGTTTGGATCTCTGGATACCACCTCGGGAAAATTAATTCAACAGTCTTACCTAAACACATTAAGAGATTCCAGTTATAAAGTACTTAAATACACAGATGGGTTGAGTAATAATTCTATTAGAAATTCGAGAGTTCCCGTTGTAAGAACTTATACTCTAAAGGCTGCAACTGCATTTTCACCAAATGGGGAATTATTCTATTTTTCTGACAGATTGGGAGGGCCTGGAATGGGATTTTTTCAAATCCGTTTAACTAATAACAATCAACTTGACTCTATCTATTATCAAACCATTCACAATGATATATCTTGGTCTGGACACCTAGAGGTTATCGCTGAAAACAAAACCAATTCAAGTTATTCAGAAATCGAAATCTGTGGCTTAACCACGATATATTTCTCCTCTGGCCCTAACCGGAAATTATACCTTGGCCATTACGACAAATTTGAAAATGAAGAGATTTATTTAAGTGAGATTTTATTTCCCGACAAAATGGGAGCTAACATGGGATATTTGAAAAAATCTGTTTTATTAGAAAAAAACGGTGGCACGTTTAAATTCTTCTATGATTACTGGAATAATTTCAAAAAATACAATCCCATCATTAGCCCAGCTACCCCGTGGACTCCCTATTCCAATAAACATGTCTTTTTTACCATCGACACTGTTGAATGTGAACGCACCGTGGTTAAAAATAAATCGCACAACCAGTTCCGAAAATTCTTATGGGTATTACCATGGAACGATTCGTTCACAACGTATGCGGTAGATTCAATGGTCTACCTTAAAGCACCAAAATCCGGTGAGTATTTAATTAAAGTTCGCGCCGAAGACAATCAAGGAAACTTCCAATGGTATTCTACAATGGTTCGATTCAAATCAAAGCCCCAAGCCAAATTCTCTATTGAGAAAAAAGCTCATTGTCAATGGGTTGGAGTTAAGTTTATAGACAGTTCACTTTTCGATATTAACCAAGGTAATAGGAGATGGTCGTGGGACTTTGGTGATAGTGGACCACCTGATGAAATTGTTAAAACAAGCGGCGATCAGATTGGCCTCGGCTCTACGAACCACACCTATAAAACTTCAGGTCGTTTTATCACCACATTGATTGTTTCGGATGGAATTTGCCAAGACACGGCCAAGTCAATTGATTCAATACTAATTATCCCAGCTCCACAGCCCGGCATCGACATAAATCTCACCAAAGGATGTACGCCCCTCCCAATAGAGTTCGGACGGAAATTTGCAGATCTTACAGACTCCACGGTTTACCGTTTCAAGCCGTCCCTGACTCCGATCAATCGCTTTGCCAATGGTCGAAACCAAACCGTCATCAATCAACCAGGTAAATTAAGGCTCTACCAGCAATTATTTGGTCCAACAGGCTGTATTATCCAAGATTCTGTAGATTTAACAATCACCCAAGGTATAGATACCGCCATTGAGCCATTTCTCAAACGTAGCACTGTTTTAAATAACACTCAAACCTTAACTGAATGGCGCAACGTTCCCCATGCCCGCGGTTACCAAGTCTACCGTAACGGCATGTTGGCGGCGGTGCTGAGTGATACAAATTTCGTGGACCTTCTAAGTAAAGATATCGATCAGAGTTATTCTTATCACATTGTAGCATTAGACAGTTGTGGCAACAGCAACGGAAGGAAAAGCAATATTGGTAAAGTCATTTTCTTACGTGTCATGGAGCAGCAATCCCAATCCAAAAGTGAATTCGCGGCGGCTTTATTAACGTGGTCACCCTATGAGAATTGGACTGCCAGCGGCGGCGTAAAGGAGTATGTCGTTTCCGGCAACCACCAAATAGAAACTAGTAATTGGCAAGTGTTGGGGCAATTCATGGATACCCAATTCAACGACAAGCAGTTCATAGAGCCCAAGAGATTTGAAAAATGTTATCGAGTTCAGTCGATCAGTGGTGATGGTCAATTTGTATCTGAGAGTAACGTAGCCTGCTTAGAATACACTGCCACTCTTTTTGCTCCCAATGCTTTTACGCCCAATGGCGATGGTTTGAACGATGCCTTTGAGGTTTTCAATTACGGATTTGATCTATTCACCTTGAATATCTATAATTCTTGGGGAGAAAAAATCTATGAGAAAACAAGCAGTGAAGCCACTTGGAAACCCGATAATAACATACCTTTCGGTACGTACGTCTATGTTATAAAAGCCTACAAAAAAGACAAGGAGTATACGTTTAACGGCACGGTAACACTGTTGAGGTGAGAATCTGAAATAATCGAACAAATTGACACCTTTTCATCGGACTAAAATTGACCCCCGATTTATGCGACAGTTAAATTTGTAAACTTCTGAGTAAAACATGGACCAAATCGAATTTTTTGATGGGGTCAAATTACTCCGACGAATTGGGGACGAATTAAAGCGACGAACGAGGTTCAACTGCAGCGTTTTTTTTACATAACGCCAAATTTTACAAATAGATCTATTTGTTTCATTAAAAATGATTTAATAGCTTATCTCAGTCATCTTTCCTCCACATCATACTTAGGGTAAAGCGCTGTCTCAAATTGGAGAACCCCATTATTCCCGATTGTAATTCTCTTCCAATTGTAGAGCTAATGTCGTATCTGCATCGTAGATTGATTTTCCCAACCTGAAACGGACGAAAAGCAATTCCAACTGTTGGTCCAAAATTAAAACGGTGGATTTCTGGATTGTTTTTCCCATCAAGGGGATAGTAGGTTTTTTTCAAACCAATAATGAAGGCCTAAGGTGTCCCAACGCGCATTGCGACGCATATAGTAACCGTCGGAATGGGAAACAATCTTATAATTGTAATGAAAGCCCATGGCGACTTGAAATCCCTTGTTTAAGGTTCCAAAATTTACAAAATAATTATTCAGGGTAAAGGAAGTTGTGTTGTATTTGATGTTTGTTATACCGCCACCCGCACCTCCAGGACTGGTATGCTCTTGAATATATATTCCACCATGGCTAAATTCTAATCCGGCTTCATTGTTTCTGAAGAGAAAAAACGATTTTGGGCTTTGGTATCTCGCCATAGCAGATATTCCCAAACCCTCCGATCTATCTACACCGTCAACACCACTGTTAGATTGCCATAAATAGGTTTTGTTGACGGCAAGGCCTGTTTCCAAGGTTTGTGCTTGTGCGCCCAACGTGATAAATAGTGAGATTAATCCTGTTATAAATTGCTTCATCTTATCATAGTAATTGTGCCGCTGTAGGAATACTCCGCTCCATTGGCATTGGTTGCCCGGATTTGATACACATATACACCAGCGGTTACGTTTTGGTCCGGTTTCCAAGAGTCCAAAGGATTGGTTTGCGTATGAATTTTCTGTCCCCAACTGTTATAAATGGTCATTGAAAACCCTGCGAAGCCGATTGCGGTAACACGAAATCCATCATTCAATCCATTGTCGTCTGGTGTGAATGCCGATGGGATAAATAATATGGGGTCAGGAGTGATGCAAATGACATTACTATGGCTTTTAATATTTGATGAGTTGCGGATTGCACTGATGCGATAGCATTTTGAAAACATGCCTTGCTCGACAAAAGTCTTGTCAATTGTTATAGTGTCATTTAATCGCTCAACCAATGTCCAATAATCAGCTAGGGATACTTCTTTGTTTGACTCTACTTCGTAATTCAAAACGCCTTCATGCCAAAATTCGTAGGGGTTCCATGTTAAACGAGTTGATTGTGAAGTTGACCAATTTGTAGATGGAATCAATTCAACCTTTAGAAAGATTGTGCGCCCTACATTGCTTAACGAACTTGAATTGCCGCAAAGGTCCTGCGCTTGAATTTGGTATTGAATTGGTCTTGAAACTTCTGTAGATAGCTCGTCTATAAAGATTGTATCGGTTGTTTGGTGAAATAAAGTTCCATCTTTAAAGATTGAATAATTGGTTGCACCTATAACCGATTTCCACTGTACTAGAACTCTTTGATTGTTTTGCATTGTAACCAATTGTAGTAATGGGACAACAACCGAAGTGATTTCAGGGGTAGGAATGTTTAAAATTATGACAGAATCCTCGAACCATTCAGAATAACCATCTGCTGTTGATCCTAAACATTTGTATGCGAATTTCCCTACAGTTTTGTAGGTGTAAATGGGTTCGTAAGAATTTATTGTATCCCATTGCTTTCCTGCAGTGTCTTTGGCGAAATAGTAGATGAAACGATTGAATCGCCTACCTTGGTTACTCCTGTTTTTGAAAATGAATTTCGATTCACATCCATTGTAGGGTTCTGGCCGAATTTTGATGTAATTATAGATAAAAGGGGTGGGTTGGTCTAAATAATAATAATCCCAGTTCTTTGATGTTGATTTAATTAGTCCGTTGCCGGAATATTTGTTGTCAGATTTGTCCCAGTAAAGATAGTTTGAACTGCTATTATCGCTTTGGAACTGGAGAATACCGCCATTGTGGGATAGGAGTAATGCGGAATACCGGGGGAAATCATAAGGGACCTGGCATAATACAGCTGAATTTGCAACTGTATTTTGATCAGTAATGGGATATTGGGTTACATTCCAAATGCCTCTATTTGGATAGTTGATTTGACTAACATAAATGAATGAATCATTTGGGGAAAACGCAACGTAAGGGAAATGGATGTTTTGAACAATTGCGGGTGGAGCGAATTTTATCAGAATAGTGGAATCGCGAACTGTGTGTATTGTGGGGTCTAAATCATAAATCACAATGTGATGTCCTCGCAGAACGGTTGAATAAGTATACAATGGGGGAACTATTGGGATTCTATCTTTTACTTCTTCGGTTATCACACAATATAGTTTATTGGCTTTGTTCGAAAGTTTAAATGAAACAAGTTGTTTTTGGGAAGACCTTTCTGGTTTGTTGTAAGTGGAAAGATCAAATAGTTTGGTGTTGTTTAACAGGTTGTATTTGCTGATCAATGTTACGCTGTTCCATTTTACATGATAAAAAAATACATCGCCGTGGTAATTTGCTGCGGCCATCAAGTATGTGGAATCATTAAGTCTAGCGCTTGTTAACTGACTAAATTGCCATGTATCCCGTTGAAGTAAATTGTTCGATGAAATAACTTTTATTCCCTGGGCGTTCGCAGCATCAATGTTTGAATAACGCAATTCATCGCTGTTGTCAGATCCAATGATTCCTGATCCTGTAATTCCAAAAAGCATGAATCTCCGACTCTTAAATTCAAAAAGTGCAGAGGTTGACAATACATTCGCTTTTGATCCACATTGAAAAAACGCTTTGGAGTTGGAGGCAATGGAGACTTTTTTGTAATTGTAAATGGATGTGTCCGATGCATAAAACAATACATTTCCTTGGTTGGTGACTGCTATTTGTGTTTGGTTTTCAATTAAACACTGTGACTTGAAATTTGGATTGGATAAGGTGATGTCTACGTCGTTTGTTTTTTCGAATACAGAATAGAGTCTCCTATTTACCGAATGATTCCCAATAATTGATCCCATTTGCCCCCAAGAATTATTGGCGATAAGAAATAAAAGGATATTGAAAATCAGGCCTCGCATTATTTGCTTAATGAATTTGTTGTGCTTTAGAGTAATTGCTATGGTTTACTTGGTTGTGATTTTCATTCTAATACGAATATATAAGTTTATTGAGAAAGTAAACCTACAATCCGAAATGAACACAATTCGCTCCCGATGACTCCTCATCGTGTTCGTTCCACTTTAGGGCAATCACTCCACCACCCACTTGATTTGATTTCCGGTGCCTTCTATCTCAATGAAGTAGATTCCTGAGGTTGATGCTTTCAAGACAATCTGATTTTCTTCTTTTTCAATGCGATGCGAGGTTACCTTGCTTCCCACAGAGTTGTATACGACGATATTTCGCGACTTGCTATTGCCTTCAATACTCAGCACCACTTCGTTGCCCGTACTTGTTGGATTGGGATAAAGTTGGATTGTCAAATTTTCTCCGGGCGATTTCACTCCCAATAATCCCACCGTAATGGTGTTGAGTGCGATGGTATCTCTGCAGCCGCCCACAACGCCAATCAGCTTTGGGTAATATCTGCCAGTATCGTTGTACGTATAACTCACCGCAGCGCCCCAAGCCGTATCCTTGGGTGACTGCTTCGTATCACCAAACAACCACTTGTATTGCGTGGCTCCCGCAATGCCGTTCTTGCCATCGAAATTCACGATCAACGGCACTTTGCCCGCTGTAGCGCTCAACGTACCGCTGATGCTCAACACCGCAGGTGCAATGCTAATTTGTCCTTCACTCTGGTAATCACAACCCGACGCATTAATGCTGTGTTTTTTCACCTTGAACTTACCCGCGCCAGAATTCTGGGGGTTGATCCTACCCATGCTATCGATGGCTAAACCCGCAGTGGGTGAGTACCAAACGCCGGCGCTTGAAGTTTTAAATTCCTTATCTGCATCCCATAACTTGGTTTCTTTACAAATGTCGGTCACGCTGCCCAAGGCCGTTTTTAAAGTGTCGGTCACCCAAAAAGAATCGGCATGGTTAAGCACACAGCCGGTATTGCTGTTTTGATAAAAATAGTTGAGAATTACATGTTTGGGGTAAATCGATAATGAGTCCAATCGTACCGAGGTTACAGAACTCAGTATTGACCCTGCCGCATACCATTTCCCGCCTTTCGGACTTGCCTTTACAGTATTCAAATCAAACACCTTCATGCCCTTGCACATCGAATCAGCAATGGCGTCAACTTTTAACCGGGTGGTGTCAACGAATACGTCAAATGTCTTTACGAAAGGCTTCTTTGTGCAACCATCGGAGAGAGTGATTGCCCACCGTCCGGATTCCATCATTTCGTGATTCAGTTGCACCGTATCACCATTGAATGTATACGACCACATATATTGATTCGAAAGGCCGCCGATGCCAGTCAAAAAGGCCCTTAAGGTATCTCCCATGCAATAGATGGAATCATGCGGAATATCAATCCTTAACGAATCCCTCACCTGAATAGAAAACGTGTCGTTAAAGGCATTGCATGCAGGCTTTTGAATGGTGAGCAAATATTTGCTTTTTGCATTGGGCTTGGCGATATAAGTTAACGTTCTACAGGTATCGCAGGTGATTTTGGTGGTGGGACTAAACCATTTCACCTTGG
>CANHXF010000033.1 GCA_947464515.1 Flavobacteriales bacterium | reverse complement strand
TAAGATTCTAAAGAGGGTCATAGAAAAACAAGTGATTTCAGCATCCGACATAAAAGATATTTTCCCTGGAAAAGCGGATGCTGAAGTATCCAGGCAAATCAAAAAGCTAATCGATCGTAAAATGTTAATTCCTGAGAAAGATGGTACTCGCAAATATGTTTTAAGATTTGACAACAGTTATTTGATCAGAAGCATAATAAAACTGCTAGGCGACAAAGGTTTTTTGCCAGTTCGTGATGATATGTAAGCACCGTCGGAGAATTGATTTCTGTCTAAGAGTTTAATTCGCTCCATTGTAATAGGGAGGAATCAAGTGACTAACTGGGTTTAACTGCAGTACCTTCAAATGTTCATTTATTCAAATATTCACTGTTCATCGGGGTGTGTTTTGAATAGGAGGGCGAATGTAAAAAACGATAAAATTCGATAAGAAAATACAACTATCAAGTTTTTATAATATCTTCGTTTTACCGTTCTTTTTTGTTGCTGTTGTGTTGCTCGAAAAAGTCGAAATCTGATGAGTAGTTGCTCATTTGTTGCTCGAAATACTTCTCGAAAGTCGCTGTAGGCAAGGGTTTCAGCGTTTATCTTTTGTTGTCTGTTCATGTATCGGCAAGTAATGCTGATCTGGGAGATCGGTTGAAGGCGCGTTTTAGATGAATAGCCTGCGATGCCTTTGTTGAATTAATGATATATAATCTTTCTTGAATTCTTCCGATAAAAAACTCTGTGATATCCTGGAAATCCAGATTGGGAAAACGGTTTCAAAGCGCTTATAAATTGCATTCGTTGATTTGTTGCTAATTTTAAGCGATGTTGCCAGTACTTGAAAATCGTTGCGATTTAATTTGCTCTTTTTCCCGTTGATGGTGAGTGCCGTTTCTTCCGTGTCCTCGGGCATCACGATTGCGGTATTTAATAACTCATAGGCAGGAGAAAGCTCATACTCGCCCAGTGGATTTTCAATGAGTGAGAAATTCTTCAAGTGCATATCGGCATTTCCTGTTAGAAAGCAGAATAAAACCAATTCAAATAGTCTCTGCGCTTCAAAGCCCTGGTTCTCGGTAAATGCATATGTCAGTTTTCCAATCTTTTCGAGAGAACCACGGTATTTGTGTTCCGTTAGGTTTTCGCTGAGTTGGCAAAAATCTTCAACGGCAATTTTTGCACCTTTGTTTCTGTCAAAACGCTTGGTGATATAGGCCAATTCTCCAGACTTTAATCGTATCAATCCATGGCTAGCTGTTTTAATCTTTACCAATTGGGCTAAATGCATGGTGATGTCTTCATTCGCTGGAAGTTCTCTGAATTGAGAAGTTGGTGGCTTTAAAATAAAATCGCCATGCAAACCTACAATGGTTAACCGTGACGGTTTATTTCTATGCTTTTCAACGTTGATTGATAGCTTTGGCTGTACGCCAGTGACAGTTTTACTTAGGATGATATTTTGTCGTGCCAACTCTTCTAACTGTTGCAAGTCGAAATCTAATGCGGGCAATGCTGATGTACCGAATAGTTTTTTGGCGCATGCAGGATGATAGTCGATTTGACTCTTCTCAAGCAGTTGATAACAGTATAAACATTTGTTCATGATACCATTTCTTTGGGGATGATAGATACGCAGCCTATGCTGTCCTTACACAAAGTCAGTAGTAATCCAAATCGGTCGTTTGTTTTTATTTTCCAGTTGTTTACGGCGATGTTCAATAGCCAACCTTCTGGAATTAAGCCATCGAAAAAAGGAAATAAGACGCTGCTTATGTAAGGTTCTTGTTGCAGTGGCAATGTTAGGCTTACGGGTTTTGGTAGAGCACTTGCCAAATATTCACGATCATATTGAAAGACGAAGCCTTCATCGGATTCACGAATGATTCCTGCGAATTTATTTTTGTAGAATACTTGTGCCTGTCTCATAATTCAGTTTTTTGAACAACGCCCAATTCGCCTCCAAATAATGCCAATACCTGGTTCACTTTATCCAATTGAACTGTTTGTTTTCCCTGCTCTAATTCCCGTACAAATCGAAGCCCTACACCCGCTCTTTCTGCCAATTCGGGCTGTGTAAGCTTCAGTTGTTTTCTTTTTACTTTGATAAATTTTGCAATTGCTGTGCTCATATTTATACCCTTATGGGTGCAAATATAATATTTACTACTTTTAATATACCTCATGGGGTATAAATTTTGTTAATATTGATATTTTTATACCCTAAGGGGTGTAAATTGGGTTCGTTTTTATGCCGAAAGCGCTGACTGTAATTTTCAATTCCACCGATAACGGTTCTTGGCGATGAGGTTGTAAACGAAATCTGTGAGGGGTAGGGGTAGGAGGCGGAATAGGGCGAGCCAGCGCCAGGGGCGGTGCGTGTGGCGGAGCATTTGAAATGCGGCGCGGGAACGCACGTGAACAGCGCCTTCCACAAAATAGACCGTCTGTAAATCAATGAAATGGATGCCGTGGGTTTTCAGCAACTCTTTGGATTCGGTGCTTCGGACCGACCATACCTCAATCTCGGCATTCTGCGCCTTCGCCCAGCGGGCAATCGCACAGCAAAATTGACATTGGTCGTCGTACAGTAAATGCATCTTTCGTGATTTTAATTCGCTCAACGAAGTTACCCAGATTTCTATTTCGTTTACTCCGATGGGCCCGTGATTATTAATTCGCATATTCCCATTATTCCTCCGATTATTACTCTGATTATGCCTCCGATTAACCCTTTGTTTTTTTCTGCTTATTAATGATGCTATCGCACTGGTTATTAATAGGGGAACTACTCCGATTATTCCTCCGATACCAACTGCGCCACTATCTTGGCACTGTTCAAACACAATGGAATTCCACCGCCCGGATGTACGCTGCCACCGCAGAAATACAACCCTTTGATGTCGCTGGAAAAGTTCTTGTGTCGCAAAAAGGCTGCGAAGCGATTGTTGCTCGATGTGCCATACAAAGAGCCTCCATGCGATGAAGTGCGCTCCTCAATCATAACGGGATCCAAAACTGTTTCGCAGGCAATTAAAGGTTCGATGTCGCGCCCTAGCAGCCGCTGCAATTTTCCCAAAATATGTTTGCGCCCCGCCGCCGTGATTGCTGTCCAATCTTGTCCCACATTGCGGGGAACATTGATCATCACAAACCAGTTTTCACATCCTTCGGGCGCATCATTTGCATCGCATTTGGAGGTGATATTGATGTAAATGGTGGGGTCTTTATCTGGTGCGCCCCCTGCAAACAACGCCTTAAACTCACGCCCATAATCGTTTGAGAACAAAATGTTGTGCAGATGCAGCTCGGGAAATTCCGCGGCAATGCCCCAGTAAAACACCAAAGCCGATGACGATCGCTCTTGCTTTAATGTCCTCGCGGGCGCCTGATGCGTGGCCAACAAGTGTTTGTAGGTGGTATATACATCGGCGTTGCTGATCACTATATCGGCGAGCACGGTGCGGGTTTGTTGCTCGGTTTTGTTGAGTACCCGAATTCCTTCAGCCCGTTTTTTCGGGGCGATGATTTCTTGCACGGCGTGGTTGAAGTGAAATACTACACCCTGTCTCAATGCCAACTGATACAAGGATTGGGGAATGCTGACCATGCCCCCATCGGGGTAGTAGGAACCGAGTTGCTGTTCCAAATGGGGAATCATGTTGAGCAACGCCGGCGCACGGTAGGGGTCGCTCCCGTTATAAGTAGCAAATCGGTTGAGGTATTGCACCAGGTATTTGTTGCCCACTTGGGTGCGGTTTTCGCGGTCCATCGATTGAAACAAGTTCAATTTGGGTGCGTAAAAGAACCCTTTGAGGGTCTTGAAATTGAAGTAGTTTTTGATTTTGTGCAGGCTCTGTTCGATGAACAATGGCGCGGTGGTGTTGTAGCGAAAAGCGGCTTTATCGAGCTGTTTTTTCAATGCCAATCGCTCAGATTCAGTGGCGATGCCTTCCAAGGATGCGGAAAAATCGTCCCATGATTTGTGGGCCTGAAAGCGGGTGCCATCTTCGTAAAAGTAGTGGCAGATGGTATTGAGTTGCTGGTAGTTGAAATGGGCTTTGGGGTCTTCATCGCAAAGAATGAACAACTCATCCACCAAGTGCGCCAAGGTAAACAACGACGGTCCGCCATCGAAGCGATATCCCTCGGTTTCAAAGGAGCTCATCTTTCCACCGGGGTGCTGGCTGGCTTCGAAAACCTCCACCGAAAATCCTTGTTTGGCCAAACGAATGGATGTGGCAATGCCTGCAATTCCTGCTCCAACAACGATGGCTCTTTTCGACATATCCTATAACAACAACCCAAAAGTATGATTCGTTTGATTTGGCTACGGATGTCGGGAATTTTTTTCAACAAGAATGGAAAGTTTGCATCGAAGTTTGATTTGAATGGGGTAATCCATAGATTTGTTGAAAACGAAAAAACATGAAAACAATTTTACTTGCATCGGTATTGGCATTAACCAGCTTTTTTGGAGCGACATCTGTAACCACAGCTATGGGTGAGGGAGATGCGATTGTTGGGAAATGGTTGAATCAGGAGGGTACTTCGCATATTCAGATTTTTAAAGCTACGAACGGCAGTTTTGCAGGTAAGTACTTTGGCAAAATCGTTTGGTTGAAGGAGCCTTTGAAGAATGGTAAACCGAAGGTTGATGATTTGAATCCGGATCCAAAGAAGCAGGCAGTTCCATTGTTAGGGTTGCAGATTTTAAAGAATTTCGTGTACGATGCGGACGATAAAGAATGGGAAGATGGTACCATTTACGATCCTAAAAACGGGAAAACCTATAGTTGCTATATGACATTGTCGGGGAATAATTTAAACGTCCGCGGATATGTTGGTATCTCGATGATTGGTAGGACCAGTGTTTGGACGAAGGTTCAGTAAGCAATTAATATTTTTAATTAATGAGGCGATATTCATAGTGGATATCGCCTTTTTTATTTGTTGGAGTGTCTTCCGATTAAATCTAAGGATGCGTTGTATTTTTGTGAGATGATGGATCAAGAAAAGGAGGCTAAATGTCAACAATTGCCTTGTGATCCAGCAACGGAGCATGTAAGTGTTGAGGTTCGGGTATTGGCGACAGATGATGGGAGCAAGACCTTGTATTTGCCGGGTTTGGATGAGACGTATCACTCCACTCATGGGGCGGTTACAGAATCGAGTTACGTGTACATTGAAAAGGGATTAGATTTTTGGAGGGCGGCGCATCCCGAGGCCAAAGCGGTGAGCGTATTTGAGATGGGTTTGGGTACGGGTACCAATGCGATGTTGTCGATGGATTGGTGCGTGGCCAATGATTGTCAAATGCGATATTATTCAGTCGAGAAATTCCCGTTGGGGCCGGATTTAATGAAGGAATATTGGGGGTCGACAGGGATTGATGAGGTGGATGACTCAGTTAAACAAGATGTATCGCAGCGCAGCGATTCACTTCATTCCTCGCCTTGGGAGCAATGGATAGCGATTCCATTGGTGCGGGGTGGTTTTGAGGTTTTTAAGCACAAATCCGACATTCGAGATGCGGTAATTCCGGCTGAGATTGATGTGGTTTTTTGGGATGCTTTTGGACCCAAAAAACAGGAAGGTGTATGGGGTGCGGAATTGTTTCAACCCATTTTTAATGCAATGCATGAGGGTGGTATTTTTGTTACCTATTCTGCATCCGGCGATGTAAAACGAGCTTTGAAGGAAGTTGGTTTTGGGGTTGAGAAGTTGGATGGTCCTCCGCACAAGCGACACATGTTGCGCGCAAAAAAAGATTGAAACTGATTTGCTGCGGTTTAAACGACATAAGTTGCGCGCTCGGAGGGTTTGAACTAAATTATCCTCATATTTGTTTCTACGATTATGACTTTGCATTTCACCCCTATTTCAGAGATACAAGAAGCGTATCAGCAGCAACGCACATTGAGCAATCAGCGCGTAATTAATACGCCGAAGCAGCGCATCGTCCAGTTGAAGCGGTTGCGAAAAAGCATCGCCAAATATGAGGCGGAACTTTTGGAGGCTTTGAAAACAGATTTGGGTAAATCGAATTATGAGGGTTTTTTGACCGAAATAGGCGTTACCTATCAAGAAATTGATTTTCATATCAAAAACGTAAAGGAGTGGAGTGCGCATCGGAGGATACATACCCCTTATTTTTTGTTGCCGTCGAGCAGCAAGGTAGTTCCAGAGCCTTTTGGTCAGGTGTTGATCATGGCGCCATGGAATTATCCGTTTCAGTTGTTAATGAATCCATTGATTGGCGCGCTATCGGCTGGAAATAGAGCGATTTTGAGGCCTTCGCCGGAGGTGCCAAATGTGGCGGCGGTGATTGGGAAGGTTATTGCGGAGGCGTTTACGAGTGAAGAGGTGTTTGTGGCTCAGGGAAGCATCGACGAGAATCAGTGGTTGTTGCAGCAGCAATGGGATTATATCTTTTTTACTGGCGGACCGTTTTTGGGTAAAATTGTGGCGAAGGCGGCAGCGGAGAAACTGATTCCGGTGACCTTGGAGTTGGGCGGGAAGAGTCCTGCTATCATAGAAAAGGGTTGCAATATGCAGGCTGCGGCCAAGCGTGTGATTTGGGGGAAAACAGTAAATGCAGGTCAAACTTGTATCGCGCCAGACTATGTTTGGGTGCATCATAGCGAAAAGCAGGCTTTTATTGATGCGGCCAAGGTGGCGCTAGAGCAGATGTATGGCAGCGATATCGCGCAAAGTCCGGATTTTGGAAGAATGGTTAATGAACGTTCGTTCGATCGGGTAAGTGCTTATTTGAAAGGGGCAGAGGTGGTTTTTGGTGGTGGACTGGATCGTGATAAGAAGTATATCGAGCCGACATTGGTAGCGGTGGATGGATGGAGTTCTCCGGTGATGTGTGAGGAGGTTTTTGGTCCGATTTTGCCTTTGCGGACTTACGAAACCCTCGATGAGGTGATTGGAGATGTCAATGCGCAAGAAAAACCGTTGGCCTTATACTTTTTTGGCAGCGATGCTGGGGCTGAGAAGATTTTGGCGAAGACCAGTTCGGGTGGAGTGAGCATCAACGATACTTTGGTTCATGTGGCCAATCAGCATTTGCCTTTTGGTGGCGTGGGTGGAAGTGGATATGGTAGTTATCGTGGAAAGCACACGTTTGAGGTGTTTAGTCATAAGAAATCTGTGATGCGCTCACCGCTGTGGTTTAATGTGCCGATTAAGTATCCGCCATACAAGGGATTGGGCTTGTTGCGGTGGCTTTTGGGTTGATGAATTGTTTCGCAATTGTTGATTTGCGTGTTCAATGCGTAGCAAATGTTAACGGAAAGTTAACCTATCGTAAAGTTCTCTTAATTTTAAGGTAACACATAAAATCGATTTTTGTGGCATGGTAAATTCCCTGCGCAGAGCTCTTTTTTTGTCATTGTTCTTCATTGTTTTTCATCACGCACAATCACAGACGTCTACTACAGATGCGGGTGTATTGGTTGGTAAGGTCATGTCTGAGACCGGTCGTACCTTGGCTGGAGCAAAGGTTTTTGTAACTGGTGCTTCCGACAGTGCGATGTCTGATGTTGAAGGTAAATTTTCTTTTCGTGTGCCAATGGGAACGCGTTTGGTGTTTATCGAAGCTGAAGGACACGAATTGTATCAAGACACAGTATTAATTGAAAAGGACAAAGACTTTTATTTAAATGTGGTTTTGCAGGTGGTAGAGAGAATGGAAGCTGCGGATGTTCGTGTAAAGCGCAAACCGAAGGAAAGTTCAGTTGCTCAAGCCATTCAAACCAAGAGATTGTCATCGCAATTGGTGGAGTCGATTAGTGCGGAAGATTTTTCTAAAACAACCATCCGTACTACGAGTGATGCTTTGAAGCGTATTCCTGGTGCTACTATTTCCGAAGGAAAGTTTGCCAACGTTCGTGGTATGTTTGATCGTTACAACGCGGGTTATTTGAATGGTGCGCCATTGCCAAGCACTGAGAGTGATCGTAAAGCTTTTTCTTTTGATGTGATTCCAGCGAGTTTGTTGGACAATATCGTGGTGATAAAAAGTGCAACGCCTGATTTGATTGCGGATTTTGGTGGGGGTATCATTAAAATCAATACCAAGAGTATCCCTGATAAGTTCACCCAGTCGGTTTCTGTGGGATTTCAATACAATTCAATTACTACAGGAAAGTCGGTACGTACTTTTGACATCGCTGGATCTGAATATTTTGGTGTGATGTCGTCTGCCAACATTGCACCCAATTTGGATCCAAAAATGATTGTGGATTACAATGAGCCTGCTTTTAATGCAGCGGAAACCAAGAAGTTCAACAACAATTGGGATTTCAATTCTTACAGTGCAAAGCCATCGCCACGTTTTAACTATACAATAGGTATTCCGTTTAAAATCAAGAAGATGCAGGCCGGGGCAATGGTGTCTTGGAATTATTCAATGACCCAACGTATGGCTTTAGGTCAAGTAATTACGCGCGATTTTTCTGACAACCGTTTGCAACGTTCATTCACGGATAGCACTTTGGCTACAAACGTTCAGAATGGTGGGGTGGCGAATTTTGCGTTGAAGATCAACAATAAGAATAAAATCGACTTTAAGAATTTGTATAGCTTGACTTATGATGTCAATAGCATCGTAAGGGCAGGTACTGGAAGTTTTGATGACAATATTACAAACCAGGCGTTCTCGAATTTCTCGAATTTGAACAGTTTATATAGCAGTCAGTTGATTGGTTCTCACGTGATGGGTAAGCGACAGTCGACATTGAATTGGGTGTTAAACTACGGAAATACGGTTCGTCAAGTCCCTGATTTTAGGATTGCGCAATATTCGGTTTCCGAGGGTGATGTTTCTACTAGACAATTGGTTATTAATCCATTCTTCCGTGATGGTTCTGGTCGATTCTTTTCGACGTTAAATGAAAATTCTTCTTCGGCATCGGTGGATTATTCTACTTTGCGTAAGACGGGAAAGTTGACATGGATTTTGAAGACGGGTGCATATGTTCAGCATCGTTCAAGGGTATTTAATAGCAGACAGTTTATTTATGGTCCGTTAACGGGTGGTTTGTACTCACAGGCTGAGCCTTCTACGGATTTGGCTTTGGAAAAAATTTCTCCAACGGGATTGTATTTGATTGATAAAACGCGTGACAAGGACGATTATACGGCTTTCAGTTCTTTGGCTGCTGCTTATGTGATGGCTGAGAATCAGTTGCCATTGTTTAAAAAAGCGGGTAAGACGTATGATTTGAAAGTGATTTATGGTGTTCGTGTGGAGCAGTTTACGCAGGTGTTAAAGAGTAAGGAAGCGACCAAGCGCAATGTGTATTTGGCAAATCCAGGAACCAATTTGGATTGGATGCCATCAATTACGAGTATTATTCCGGTTAGCAAGAAGAGTAGTGTAAGGATGGCATATTCTAAGACATTGAATCGTCCAGAGTTGCGTGAGTTGGCTCCATTTGCCTTCTATAATTTTTCGATTAACTCTGAAATTTTGGGTAATACCAATTTGCAACGCGCTACAATTCAGAATTACGATTTGCGTTATGAGATTTATGCCAATAAGGAGGACATGGTTTCTATTGGGGTGTTCAAAAAACGCATTATCAATCCGATTGAGTTTTCTTTGGATCCTACGCAAACTCAGATTCGTACATTTACTTATCAGAATCAGCGCATCGCCAATAACAAGGGTTTAGAATTAGAGATTCGTAAGAATTTTGGAAGCTTAACAAAGTTGATTGGTGCGAAGTGGTTGAAGAATTTCACGTTCTATGGTAACGTTGCTTTGATTAGCAGCGAGGTGAAATTTGATAGTGTAAATTCTAGAACATTGCAGGGTCAGAGTCCATATGTAGTAAACGCATCGTTGTTTTACCAAAACAAGAAGGGTTGGCAGATGAATGCGAGTTTCAATAAGATCGGTCAGCGTATTGCGTATATTGGATTGCCTGTTTCTACTGCTAAATTTGGATTGGATATTTATGAGTTTGGCAGAAGCGTATTGGATTTTCAGATCGCCAAGAATGTGGGCAAGTCTGGAATGTTTAGGGTGACATTGGGTGATTTGTTGGCTCAGAAGTCGGTTTTTTACCAAGACATGAATCACAACGGCAAATACGATACGAAGGAAGTTTTGGAGGGTGGTGATAATACTTTGATTAGCTTCACGAATGGCAGGACCATGGGTGTGAGTTATACGTTCAGTTTTTAATTTTTTCTGAGGTTATTTTGAAAAGGGGGCCGCAGGCGCCCTTTTCTTTTTGTATTAATTAAATATTAATGCAACATGAATGAGTTAACATAAAATTGACGCTAAGTTGAATTTCGTGTAATTGTGAGAGGCGAATTTTGTCTCGAAATAAAACTATGAAAAAAATCTTATTATCTCTATCTGCATTATTCTGTTTGCTGAATGCAAATGCGCAGGTGATCGAAAAAGTGAACTACGTTGGGGCTTTGAGTCCAGACGCTAGTAAAGATTGGACCAAAAACTGGACAAGTTGGGATCCAAAAAACGCAACTTATGGTGCTGTAAGTGATTCTACTACCTTGAACGATGCTTCAGGTGAAAAAGCAATCACAACTACAGTTACATTGGATGCTTCTAAAGTGTATTTGTTGAAGAACATT
>CANHXF010000032.1 GCA_947464515.1 Flavobacteriales bacterium | reverse complement strand
GTCGCGTTCCAGCCAATGTTCGCCAATTCCTTCGAGAACGATGAAAAGTACATTGGAGCCTTTTTTGATGATTTGGGGCATTCGTTTAAGTCCGCCAGGAAAGGTATCCGGACCCATATATTTATCGAGTGCACGCTGCTCCATTTGGGCGGGCATCAATGCCGATTTGATATTCTGATTTAAGGTAGGTTGTTGATAGACGTGAAATAGATTCCACAAAGAATTGGTTGACAGTGCGTTGTGTAGGCTATTATTGGTTTTCTGAGCACTACCTAAACTCAATGGTATTGAAGTGACTCCCCCTCGGGCTCCAATGGCTAGAACTAGAACCAGCGGGACGATGATCCATCTTGATTGAAAATCGAGTGTGGATTTATTGAATACAGAGATTAGGAGTTTACCAAGTAAAACGGAGATACCGATTAAGGCAATTAAGAAAACTACGATATAGATTCGATCATGGGTACTGAGGGAATTAAGGATTTCCTTCGGATATGTTAGATAATCCAGTGCAAGTCGATTCGTTTTGCATGACCAGGTTTTAAGCAAATAATAATCGGTGAGAATCACAATGGATTGCAGGGCTAGAAAAAGGCCTTGAAACATGGCAATCACCTGGGCACGTTTTGGAAGGAGCAGTAGAATGCAAATGGTAAGCGTGTAATAGGAAGCAATTGAGACGTCTTGCATCCAGCCCGCGGATTGGAGGATTGGTTTAATTGCCGTGGGTATGGATGGATGGGTTTGGATGTTTATGAGGAGGGTTCGGCCGAGCCATTGCGACAGCAATGCGAGGCCGAACGAAATGGCGGACATCAAAAAAAACCCGTTTTTAAACGGGTTTTTTTTGATGGTATCTAATATCCGATTCAAGGATTAATGACAATTTTCGTTTGATATACCCTACCCGATTCATCCTTCACCGTAGCAAAATAAATCCCCGCAGAAACATCAGACAAATCAATCTGGTTGCCTTCAAAAGCGACATGCACCAATTTTCCATCCAAAGATTGCATGGTTGCCGAAGTGATAGTATTTATACCCATCACATTCATCACACCTTTTGCTGGATTGGGATAGAATACTACCTGCTTTACTGGCAAATCCTGATTCCCGCTCAACACAACTTGAATGTAATTGGTTTTTAATTTCTGATCATTTCCCGTTGTATTCGTCGCCTTAAGCGTCACTGAATAGCTTCCCAACGCATTAAATTTCACGTCCATATTCCTCATTGATGTTGTTGTTGCATTCATCAATGTGTATGTTGAAGGTGTAATTGTCCATAACCAAGAAGTTGGTGTATTATCGCTCAAATCAACCAATCTAACAGTTTGGGTTGTCATTGGATTGGTAATGTCTGCAACGAAGTCAGCCAAGGGTTTTGCACTTGACAAACTAGAAACGTTGATGTAATTCGTTTTCACAACCTGGGTTTTGTCGGCCGACATATTAGCTCCCGTAAAGGTTATCGTATATGAACCCACCGAATTGAACGATACAAAGATGTTCTTGTCCGTTAACTTAGAATTGGATTGCAAAGTATAAGTATTGGGTGAAATCGCCCATGAATACGAAACGGTATTATTACTGCAAGTGGAGGTTAATGCAACTGTCTGAGCGACGTTCACTGCCGTTTTATTCGCAACAAAATCAACAGCTGGCGGATCTTGAAACGTCAACCTGCGAATAACATTATTGGTGATGTCCGTAATAAAAAAAGCAGAATCAGCCTTTCGATATGTAAACAATCCCATGTAACCGAATCTGGCTGTCTTTGCCTGACCGTCCACATAGCCCACTGTTGATGCTTGTCCTGCGTACACTTTCAATGTAGTACCGTCAAAAACTTTAATGCATGTTTCATCCGCGATGTAGATATTCCCATTGGCCACTACCACATCCGTAGGCATGTTCAACCCTGAAGAAATTACGGTGGTAACTTCGTTTGTCTTCAAATTCAATCGTTTGATTTTCTTATTGTTACGGTCGGCAATTAACATGCTATTATCGCTTTCCAAGAAAATACCCGATGGGGCATAAAACATCGCATTGCTACCTACTCCATTTGCATCACCCGAAGTCTTTGCCTTTCCAGCAATCGTTGTCACCTTACCAGCAGAAATCTTACGAATCACTTCATTTCCAAAGTCACAGATATACATTTCACCGGCTGAATTTATTTCGATATCTGAAGGGGAACTAAAATAAGCATCGGCAACTAAACCATCTTTATGATCTCCACTGAATGAATAGTTTCCAGCTATAGTAGTGAATACTGTGCCATTCGAAACATTTACAAACTGAGTTCCTTTTCGAATTAAAGCGTTGTCTGAATCTACGATATAAACATCGTTGGTATTCTTATTCACACACACACCAGAGGGCATGTTAAATCTACTCACTGTGGCAGTTCCATTGTCGATCCCTATTGAACCGGGTTGTGTAGGATCTCCCAAGAAACCGCCTCTAATTCTACTAAGGGAACCATCCAAAATCATAACGTTGTGCATATCCGTCACCCACATCCGATTGTTATTGTCCACACAAATGCCCATCGGCATGGAATACAATTCATCCGCCAGGTTGTTATTGGGTGTAGAATTGTAATCCCCACTACCCAAATATTGCTTTCCAGCGTAGGTCTTCACATTTTGACCTGTCAGTTGAAATGCAAAAGCAAAAGTGGCTGCTGCAATTAGAATTGATTTTTTCATCTTTATAAATTCTTTAAAGTTTGATTAATATTTTTTTCAATATCTTCAATCACATGATCATACGAACGTCGTTGCAATGCATTACCCGTCATCGCCTTGAACAATTCTTCGTAGCGCTCAGTGATACTATTTACAAATGCATCGTCCATTGTCGGCATGATCTGACCTTCGAGTCCTTGAAAGCCATTAACCATCAGCCACTCACGAACAAATTCTTTACTCAATTGTCTTTGAGGCTCACCCTTTTCTTGTAATTCGTTGTATGTGTCTGCATAGAAGAACCGACTACTATCGGGGGTGTGAATCTCATCAATCAACATCACCTTATTGTCCTTTACACCAAATTCGTATTTGGTATCAACTAAAATAAGTCCTTTTTCAGCTGCGATTTCTGCGCCTCTGGCAAACAACTTAAAAGTAATATCGTACAACTCATCCAAACGCTCTTTTGAAACGATGCCCTTTTCCAAAATCTCATCGTAGGTGGTATCTTCATCATGTCCGCTCGTTGCTTTGGTAGCCGGCGTAATGATTGGCATTGGCAATTGATCATTCTCATTAAGCCCTTCGGGCAAAGTATTTCCGCACAAAATTCTACCGCCTGACTTATACACTCTCCAGGCATGACCCGTAAGATAATTCCTAACCACGAACTCTATTGGTAGCGCATCGCATCGATGTCCAATGGTTACATGTGGATCGGGTGTACTGATTTTCCAATTTTGAACGATATCCGAAGTCCTATCTAAAAACAAACTCGCGATTGCATTTAAAACTTGACCCTTGTATGGAATGCTTCTAGGTAAAACGTGATCAAACGCTGAAATTCGATCGCAAGCCACAATCACTAGCAAATCGTTATTAATCGTATATACATCTCTAACCTTACCGCGATAAAATTGGGTTTGATTATGGAAATTATAGTTGGTTGCCGTGAGTGCGTTCAATGACATGTAATTAGTTGATAGCAAAAATAACTACCTAAACTTTATTGCTTTCCGAATCTTTTTCACATTCCGTCTCTCGATCATAGGCGTGTACAATTTCCTTGACGAGTCTGTGTCGAACTACATCATCCGTATCCAATTGAATTTGTGCAATTCCTTTGATATTTTTCAACAACCGCAGGGCTTTGCCGAGACCACTTTGCTGTTTACGTGGCAAATCGATTTGAGTAAGGTCACCGGTAATTATGAGCTTTGCATTGGGACCCATCCGCGTTAGGAACATTTTAAGTTGAAGGTCTGTACTATTCTGTGCTTCGTCTAGAATCACATAACAATTATCCAGGGTCCTACCTCTCATGAAGGCCAAGGGGGCAATTTCAACGGTCCTGCTTTCAACCATACTTTTTAGTTTGTCGTTGGGAATCATATCCTCCAACGCATCGTACAGCGGGCGCAAATACGGATCGATTTTTTCTTTCAGATCTCCCGGCAAAAATCCAAGATTCTCCCCTGCCTCCACCGCTGGCCTTGTCAAAATGATTCTGCGAATCTCCCTTTCTTTAAGGGCTAAGACAGCAATGGCTACCGCGGTGTAGGTTTTACCCGTCCCTGCCGGGCCTATGGCAAACACGATATCATTGGTACGAGCGGCATTCACCATTTTTACTTGGTTTCTGGTTCGAGCTTTGATTTGCTGACCGCGAGTACCAATCAGCAATACATCACCTGTACCGATTAATGGCGGGCCACCCGTGTTTTCCGGTTTAACCACTTCGATGCCTTCTAGCGCTTCTAAGACAATATGTTCATTAATTTCTTTGCTCTTAAGAAAAACCTTTTCCAAATGTTTCATAGCTGTTTGAAACGCATCCATGGAGGCCTCATCACCAAAAATCTTAATTTCATCGCCTCTTGCTACAAATTGCAACTTGGGAAACTTCGACTTAATAATTGTGAGATGTAAGTTGTTTGGCCCATAAAACTGTTGAGGGTCAATGACGTCGAGGGTGTAAATTCTTTCAGACAATAGCAGTGGTTTTTAACTATACAAACCTAAATGAAAATCACATCGCTAGTTGACCCATTCACGTTGCTTTGGCAATTACTTTTCACCATAATATCAACGATTGAGCGAAGTCGCGCTCATGTCATTTTATAAACAAAATCATTCACCCATAAAAATAAATCCTACCATAATTACGATATTTGAAAGCCAATATCACATATGAAATCAATGTCGAATCGCTTAATTCTATTTGTTTCTGTTATCGCAGTCGGTTTCTTTTCCGCATGTAACAGCAACGTTGATCCTAAAAACGACCCAAGATTTGATGGCAATAGAGCCATGGTGAAACTACTGGATAGCTTAAACCAAAATGCAGATCCAGACATTAATTATTATCTAAGTGGCCGTCGTGCTGCTCGAATGATGGAGAAAAAGCACAACTACACCAATGGAGTGGATATAATTAAATGGGAAGCGAAATATTGTTTTGAATTGCTCAATGCTGGTAGTACCGAAGAAGGGATAAAAACATTGACCGCCATGATCAACAATTACCAAGGCGGCCCCGAAAAAGCGTTAAACGACCCTGAATTTAAGGTTGTTTTTGATCTATTAGCTGTGGGGTATTTGAGAATGGGAGAAAATGATAATTGTGTATCTAACCACAATTCTGCAAGCTGTATTCTGCCCTTAAAGTCAAAAGCTTTCCATAAAAACACCAAAGGTTCATTGAGTGCAATTGAAGTTTATACCCAGTTGCTTCGCGTTTATCCCGATGACTTACAAAGTAGATGGCTGATGAATATCGCATATATGACCTTAGGCAAATACCCTACAGAAGTTCCTAAAGAATATTTGATTCCATTTGACGCATTGGACGAAAAAGTGGAAGGATTTGTACCTTTTGAAAATTTGGCTGTAGACTTAGGAGTGGATGTAAACGGCCTAGCAGGTGCAGCCATGATTGAAGATTTTAATAACGATGGACACCTAGATATTTTTTGCTCCTCATATGGATTGATCGACAATGTTAAATTGTTTATGTCGGATGGTAAAGGTGGATTTGTTGATGAAACAGACAAAGCTATGTTAATGGGAATTACGGGTGGCTTAAATGCAAAGCAAGCGGATTTCAACAACGATGGCTTTATGGATATTTTGGTATTGCGTGGAGCCTGGCTCGATAAAGGAGGTGAATGGCCAAATAGTTTATTAAAAAATAATGGCGATGGTACTTTTAGCGACATCACAATTTCTGCAGGAATGTTGAGTTTTTGCCCAACCGAAACAGCGTCTTGGGCGGATGTCAATAATGATGGTCTTCTAGATGTCTTCATTGCAAATGAAAATAATGACGAAAATCAATATCCTTGTGAACTATACATTAATAACGGAAATGAATCCTTTTCTAACGTCGCCAATGATTGGGGCTTAGCCGGAAATTTCGGATTTGCGAAAGCTGCAA
Organism: Flavobacteriales bacterium; assembly: GCA_947464515.1. Lineage (GTDB taxonomy): Bacteria > Bacteroidota > Bacteroidia > NS11-12g > UBA955 > UBA955. The sequence goes on along the minus strand of CANHXF010000032.1, from coordinate 4,618 downwards.
TTTGGGCAGATTTCAACAACGATGGACTTCAAGACTTGTTTGTATCTTGTTTGAATTACGACAATAAATTATTCATGAACCGAGGCAGAATTGGGAATTCAAAGAAATTCAAATTTGAGAACATCGCAGATAAAGCCGGTGTGACAATGCCTAAGCAGAGTTTCCCCGCCATTGTATTTGACTATAATAATGACGGATTAGAGGATATTTTCTGCACTTCATTCCCCTCAGAGAAATTGTCACGCGTGGGCGAAGAGGCTGCTCTCGAAATACTTGGCAAGCCCAGCAACGCTGAAAAATCAAGACTTTTCAAAAACAACGGAAACGAAACCTTTACCGATGTAAGTAAAGAGATGAATCTTTGGAAACAAACTTTTGCGATGGGATTCAGTTTTGGCGACATCGACAACGATGGCTGGTTAGATATTTACGCAGGAACTGGGGCTTTTGAATTCACTTCATTGGTGCCAAATAGGGTTTTCAAAAACATGGAAGGAAAGAGATTTGCAGAGATTACGCATTCTTCGGGAATGGCGCATTTACAAAAAGGACATGGGATTGCTTTTGGTGATTTGGACAATGACGGCGATCAAGATATTTACACAACCTTGGGCGGTGCTGTAGAGGGCGATAATGCCCACAACGCATTGTTTGCCAACCCAAACCACGTCAACCATTGGATAACCATGCAATTACAGGGAACCAAAGGTTCACGTGATGCACAAAATAGCAAAGTAAAGATCACCGTTTCAACACTGGCTGGTTCACAATCTTATTACCACGTAGTTGGATCAGGTGGGTCATTTGGTGCCAACAGCATACAATTAGAAGCCGGATTAGGCAAAGCATCGAAAATAGAAAGTATTGAAGTTTGTTGGCATGGAAACCCTAAAAACAAGCAAATTTTCAAGAACGTAGGAATGGACCAAATCATCAGATTGGTAGAAGGAAAAGGTGAAATTGAAAAAACAGGCTATAATGCAACACCTCTTCAAGGTAAAAGCGGCGGTAAAAGTTGCTGCAAATAATCAATCTATTTATTGAGATCGATTCAACCACGCACGGTCTGTTTATATATTTGCATAAGATTCCGCGGAATCGAAACCTGCAAATATTTCCTAAATCATGAATTCACAGAACCTAAACTCCACTGCCATTATACATGTGCTTTGCGATTTTAGTGTTGAATCCCCAGATTATACGGTCACCCAAGCTCGGTTGGCTAGAAATTTCCCAAATCATAAGGCAGTTATCAGCCCCCAGCCATTCAAAAAAGGACATATTCTAGGTCAGTCCGTTTTCTTACAGCTTGTTGTACCCGAGTTCCCTGAAGGAAGTATCCATATTTGTCGCGTTGGAACTATGAGTAGAATGGCACCAAGATTTGTATTGGCAAAATGGAATGGGTCATTTTTCCTTGCGCCCGACAATGGATTGTTACCACTTTACTTCAACAACGATGATATCGTCTATTATAACATCAATCCAAGTGGCTACCAAGTCACCGATGCAATGTCTCAGATTTATATCCCTGCGTTGCAAAGGTTAATGGATTCGAATTTCGAAGTTGATGGCGTTTTTGAGATTAAGGAGATGATGGTTCGATCAGCACCGCCAACTCCTACCCTTTCAAATAACGTTATGAATCTCACCGTGCTATATAACGACTATTACGGAAACGCCTATTTAAATATTAATCGGAGAACCTTTGAGGAAGTGGGTCAAGGCAGGGCATTCAGACTTAGAATCAGTCATTCAATGGAGATTAAACAATTGAGTAACGGTTATAATGACGTGATGGAGGGTATGGAACTGTGTTTATTTGGTTATGGCGACATTATGCAAGTGGCTGTAAATGCGGGTTCTGCCGTCCAATATTTGAGTTTGACTGAAGGACGAAACATTTTGTTAGAATTTGCTCCATGATTCATCGCATCGTAACAATGACATTCAGAGAAGACGAAATTGATGCGTTTTTGGAAGTGTTTGATGCGTCAAAAATTCATATTAGAAATTTCCCGGGGTGTCTGGGTTTAACGTTACTTCAAACAACCGACAAGCCCTTTCAAATGAGCACTTTTAGCATTTGGGAAAATGAGGCGGCTTTGGATGCTTATCGACATTCAGAATTGTTTAGGTCGACCTGGGCAAAAACGAAAATTCTATTCGCCGAAAAACCCGTTGCCTTTTCAAACAATGCCATTAGAACCTTGGATTAATCAAGCCATTTACCCGGGTTGAGTATATGATTGGGATCAAACGTATTCTTGATTCCGTGCATCAAGTTAAAATGGGTCTCACCAAATACTATGGGTAAGTAGTCTTTTTGGACAAGTCCGATGCCATGTTCCCCCGAAATAGTCCCCCCCACTTGTTTGCAATGTTCAAATATCTCAGTGATTGCTTTGGGTATTTCAATGTTCCATTGCTCATCGGTAAGGTTGTTTTTGAGAATATTGACATGCAAATTGCCGTCGCCGGCATGTCCGTAGCAGACAGATTGGAACCCATACCTTGCGCCAATTTCCTTGACCTTTCTGAGCAGCAGTGGCATTTCCGAGCGAGGCACAACGGTATCTTCTTCCTTGTATGGAGAAATTTGTTTCACTGTTTCACCAATGGAACGTCGCACTTTCCACCATTGAGCAGCCACATCAGCGTTGGGCGATGGTAGGATTTCGATGGCATTAAAACCATCCAATATTTCATATATCCCTTCGGCTTGCTCAAAAAGATCTTCGCCATCAAATCCATCAAAGGCAAAAAGCAGATAGGCTTCGGCGGATTCATGGGTTGGAAAAGGAGTTTGTGTTGCCTTCATCGAAATCTCAATGCCGGATTTCTCCATTAGTTCGATGGCACAGGGTTTAAACCTTGATAACAATACCGCATTTACTGCAGACGCGCAATCTTCGAGATTGGTAAACGCCGCAAGCAATAATAATTCTTGCGTGGGCTTTGGAATCAATTTGAGGACGGCTTTTGTGATGATGCCAAGCATTCCCTCGCTGCCGATCATCAAATGGGTTAGAGAAAATCCCGTGGAGTTTTTTAGCGTATTCGCGCCGGTCCAAATGACATCTCCGGTTGGCAATACAACTTCTAAATTCAATACATAGTCGCGTGTAATTCCGTACTTCACGGCGCGAGGTCCCCCCGCGCCGTGAGCCAAATTCCCCCCAATAGAGCAACTACCCTGAGAGGCGGGATCTGGCGGATAATATAACCCGTGCGCTTCCACCGCTTCCTTAATTACGGCATTCACAACCCCTGACTCAACTGTTACCGTTAAATTCTTGGTGTCGATATCCAATATTTTATTCAACTTTTTTGTACTCAAAACCAACCCATTCCGAACAGGCAAACAAGCGCCAGACAAACCTGTACCGGCACCTCGGGTATACACCGGGAATGAATGTCGATTACAAATTTTGATCAGTATTGAAATTTCTTCCGCAGAGCGCGGGAAACAAACAATGGCCGGAGGAAAGTACAAATCTTCTGTATAATCAGAACCAAATTCTTTCATATCGAAGGAATTTGAAATCAATTCAAGACCTGGAATTGCGTTCTGAAATTCTAAGATAATTTCCTGGATGGGTTTCATATTTTCACATCACTGCGGGAAAAAACAATGATATACTCGCAAGATAAAATCTTAGCCCGAATAATACGAACTTTGTGTATTACAAGCCCATAACTTATTAATCCCAACATCATGTCGCAAAGAAAAATACTTACTGGAATCGCCATCTTTATTGCTAGCTATATGATTGCTGCTCTAGGATGGTGGACATTCTCGTTGCTAAAATACAGCGAAACGGAATTTCTAATGGAACAAAAAATCCTAAGCTCCGAACAGCGAATTTGCATTGAGGAGATTGCCACGGAGTTTAATGTAGAATATCATCATGAAAATAAATATTTTTTAAGTAAAGTTGTTCCCAAAAATGAATTTAAATTATTCAATGAAAAAATTACATTATTTGTTAATAATAATTATCATGATTTCAAAACCCTCATCACCTACGACACCTCAAAAAACGTTGCTACAGTTCAAATTTCAATCAAACCAGAAGTATTAAAATCATTGGATCTTCGATTGGATCGCAAATCCACGGCGTGGTTAGGTGAAGGCGTTGTTATTGGATTAATTACCCTAATCATCATTCTAGCAATGTACATTTATATCGATCGGATTCTAAGATTCAACCTTCAAAAGACAAACTTTATGATGGCGGTAACACATGAGTTGAAAACGCCAATCGCAGCAGCAAAATTGGCCATTGAGACCGTGATTCGAAACAAAAATATTGAGGCGCAAGATCGTGTATTGGAGATTTCAAAAAAGAACATCGACAGACTTTCCGGCATGATGGAAAGGGTGCTTTTGGCCACACAATTCGAAAACAGCTTGCCCGTTGCGCAGAAAAAATGGGAATCCTGTTCAGATATTATTCAAAAATCCTTGATCGATTGTCAATTCACTGATGAGCAAATACTAAAAATTAGTTTAGTAATACCTTCGAATTTTTTAATTTACTGCGATAGTTATATGATGAAAATCGCATTTATAAATTTATTCACTAACTCTATAAAATATAGTGAACCAAATGGC
>CANHXF010000031.1 GCA_947464515.1 Flavobacteriales bacterium | reverse complement strand
GTAAAGATTGGACCAAAAATTGGACCAATTGGGATCCAAAAAATGCAACTTATGGCGCTATTAGCGATTCTACAACTTTGAACGATGCTTCAGGTGAAAAAGCAATCACAACTACAGTTACATTGGATGCTTCTAAAGTGTATTTGTTGAAGAACATTTGTGTGGTAAAATCAGGTGCCAAATTGGTAATTCCTGCTGGTACTGTAATTCGTGGTCGTGCCAACACTGCAGCTTCTCCAAAGGAGTATGCTTGTATCGTTGTTGAGCGTGGTGGTCAGATCGACGTTCAAGGAACATCTTCTAAGCCGGTTGTAATGACATCTTCAAAGGCTGTTGGATCTCGTGATCGCGGTGATTGGGGTGGTTTGTTGTTGGCTGGTAAGGCAGTAAATAACCAAGGTACTACAACTCAAATGGAAGGATTTAACAACGTAAGTTTTAACAACCAGTTGGCTATACACGGTGGAACTGATGATGCGGATAATTCTGGAAGTTTGGCTTATTTGCGTATCGAATTTGCTGGTTTCGCATTTGAACCTAACAAAGAGTTGAATGCTTTAACTTTATGCTCAGTAGGTAACAAAACCAAAGTTGATTACGTTCAAGTTTCTTTCTCTGGTGATGATTCTTACGAGTGGTTTGGTGGTACAGTGAACGCGAAGCACTTGATTGCTTACAAAGGTACTGACGATGATTTCGATACAGATTTCGGTTTCCGTGGAAACGTTCAGTTTGGTATCGCACAGAAAGATTCATTATACTATGATTTGTCTTGGAATGCTACCGGTGGTTCTACTTCAGAGACTTTTGAATCTGATAACGATGCTTCGGGTTCTGGTAAATTGCCATTGACTGCAGCCGTATTCACTAACATGACTTGCGTAGGTCCAGTTCCATTGGGTGGTTCTTGGGCTACTATGGGTACCACTTCAAAAGGTGCTTTCCGTAGAGCTGCTCGTATCCGTCGTAACAGCCGTTTGTCGATCACAAACTCTATCTTCATGGGATATCGTAACTTCATCATGTTTGATGGTGACTCTACATTATATGCTGCCGGTGTTAAGCCATTGGTTAAAGTAAGTGATGCAAACGATTTGATTCGTAATAACTACTTCTGTAACACTACTACTGCTGCTGCAAAGGGTACAACAAATACTGGATTGGTTGAAATTAGTGCAGGTTCAGTTGTGGATTCTTTAGACAAATGGGTTCGTTCAACTGTGAACAACAACATGATTGATAAAGCTGCTTACACTGCCGGTACTGTATTGGTAGATCCACAAAACAAAACAAACCCTGATTTCCGTCCAGTAAGTTCTAACAAGGATTTGGTTGGAACATCTGACTATGATTTGAATGCTTACAAGAAATACGGAACTTTCGTTGTGTGTGATTCTATCACTAGCCAACCGAAGAGCGTTTCAGTGAAAACTGGATCAGACGCTTTGTTTGTATTCAATTACACTGATGGCAACGCAGTATTGCAGTGGCAGAATAACAAAGGAACTGGTTTTAAGAACTTGAGTAATGCGGGTCAGTATGCTGGTGTTAACAATGATTCTTTGTCAGTTTCAACTATCACAATGATGAACAATGGCGAGAAATTCCGTTGTATGATTTCAACTCGTTGGTGCAAGGATAGCACAAGTGCTGCTACATTGTCGGCTATTTTCAAGGCTTGTTCTTTGATTTCTACACAGCCAACTAGCTTGAGCAAAGCTTCAGGTGCTGATGCTAACTTCTCAGTAGCTACTTCTGATACTGCAGCTAAAGTATTCTGGCAGTCTGATTTGGATTTGGGTATGACTAGCATCCCTACTGGATCTGCAAAGTACACTGGCGTAAACAGTAAATCATTGACAGTGAAAGCGGTTTCAATCCGTAACCACACCCAGCCTTTCCGTGCCATTGCTTACACTAACTTGTGTGCTGATACTTCAAATGTTGCTAAATTGAGCATCACTGATAGCTGTATCAACTACAAGAGTGTGAAGGTAACTGATACATTGTTGATCAAAGTTGCTTTGAAAGTAGGTAACTTGACTAAGAACAATAACATCAAGGTATATCCAGTTCCAACGCAGAACAAGTTCACTATCGATAACGGTGACTATGCTAGCATGGGTGGATACCAGATCAAGATTTACAACACAGCTTCTCAGTTGGTATTCTCTCAGGTGATCAACCAACAAGTTTACACTGTAGACTTAGCCAATTGGACTGGTGTAGGTATTTATCAAATGCAGGTGATCAATGGCTCTGGAGTAACAGTTGCTACCAAGTCGATCATATTGCAATAATTGAGTATTTAGTAGTAAATTTCATAAAATATGTTTAGAGAGGGGCGGCCATTGGCCGCCCCTCTTTTTTTGCTAAAATCTACCGTTGATCTGTTTTAAGTTGAGGAGAGAATCTTCAATATTTGATAATGATATTGGTAGTTCGGTAATACGTGCCTTTTGGTTGGGGAAGTTCTTTTTTCTAAGTTCCGTAATGATGTGATAATGAAAATTTAGAATATCAATAACGAATTGCTTTCATAGAAGGAACAATGCTTAGAGACATTTGAGCCGTTAAACCCAAAAACTATGAACTATTATTTAAACAGAATCAGTCTATTGTTGCTGATGTTGTTTCCAGTGTTTGGCCAATCTCAGATTGCGCTATTACAGGACTACAACAACAAAACATCAGCGCCCATTGGAACATTCCAGGGCATCAAATTTAGAGAAGCTGGATTTTCAGGACTTTTTGCCATTCCTAATACAGGGGGTAAAGAATTCTGGACAGTTTCGGATCGTGGTGTCAATGTTGATGCTGCAAATGCTAACCCTGCAGCTTGTCGCCCCGTGTACGACAAGTTTTTCTCTTTCCCATCGTATGCGCCGAAAATTCATCGCATTCGCATCGTTGGAGATTCAGTGCAAATTTTACAGACCATCACGATTAAAAGACCTAGTGGAGCAACCGCTACAGGCGTTTTGAACCCTGTTGGATTTGGTAGTACTGCTTTGGAAGTGGGTTATAGCGATACGGTTCAGAATTGTTTGAATCTTGTAAAGAAAATCACTGCAAAGGATATTTGGAGTTTGGATTCGGAAGGGATTCTTGTAGACGCCAATGGTAACTTCTGGATTTGTGAAGAAAACGGACCAACGGTTTGGAAGGTAGCTCCTAACGGTATTGTGATCAACAGGTATACGCCATATGCTAAGATGGTTGGTGCGCAGCCTGAAGACATTTTAATTGATACATGTTTTAAGTATCGCAAGAACAACCGTGGTTTTGAAGGGATTTCAATTGCCCCCAATGGTAAAATCTATGCGATCATTCAAAGTCCTTTGTTGTATCCTACAACTGCAATTGGAGAAGCGTCTCGTATGCACCGTATTTTGGAAATTGATCCAGTTACCAATGCAAACAGAATGTTTGTTTACATGAACGATAATATCATCGGTACTGGCGCGAACCAAATCCGATTGAAGGATTGGAAAATTGGTGATATGGCTGCGGTAAATGATTCAACTTTCTTGGTTTTGGAAGCTGCTTTACGTGGTACTACCGATATCAAACGTTTATATACAATTAATATCAATGGCGCGACCCCTGTTACTTCGGGTTATGTTTATTCTACGAAGTCGGTTGAGGGATTGGATTCTGCGGGTTTGGTTGCCAATGGCATCAAGCCAGTGCGTAAAACCTTATTGATGAATTTATTGGCTAATTCTTGGCCTGCTTCATTAGAAAAGGCGGAGGGTGTAGCAATTTTGAACGACTCAACGATCGCTATTTGTAACGACAACGATTTTGGTCAAGTGTCTGTGCCACAGGATGGTGTCGCCGTAGCCACTGCTTATACGAGTCATGTTTTCTTGTATCGTTTGAAAGGTGTTAATAAGCTTAAGAATTATGTTGCTTTGAAACAGTCAGTTACGTCGGGTATTACAGGCGTAAGTACTTCAACTCCGCCTTATTTGGTGCCTGTTCAGGCCGGTGTGAGTTTCACGAGTGTGCTTTCTGCCGGTGATATCGTAAATGGATATCAGATGGCCGGAACGCCAGACGGTGCTGGAGCTTTTGACAACAACGATGGAACGTTTACTTTCTTGTTAAATCATGAATTTGGTGGTACCGCTGGTGGTGTTCGTGCTCATGGGAACAAAGGTGCCTTCGTTTCAAAATGGATCATCAATAAGAAAGACTTATCTGTTATTTCTGGCAGTGATGTAATGAAGGATGTTTACTTGTGGTCGCCAACAGGCTATACATTGTTTAATTCTGCAAATATTTCTACTCGTACGGTATTTAATCGGTTTTGTTCGGCTGACTTACCCGCTGTAACGGCTTTCTACAATCCACTGACGGGTTTGGGAACTAAGGAGCGTATTTTCATGAATGGCGAAGAGAACGGACCTGAAGGTCGTGGCTTAGCACATATCATCACAGGATCGGCTGCGGGTACAACCTACGAATTGCCTTACTTGGGTAAATTTTCATGGGAGAATGCCGTGGCTAATCCAAAAATGCAAAACAAAACCATCGTAGTGGGTACTGACGATGCCACGCCTGGTCAAGTGTATGTTTATATCGGAACGAAAACCAATGCTGGAACTGATATCGACAAAGCCGGTTTGAGTAACGGTAAATTGTATGGTGTTGCAGTGAGTGGTTTAACTACAGAGGTAAGTACTTCTTTTCCGGCTGCAGGGACTGCTTTCGCTTTGACGGATGTAGGTAACATTCGTGATTCTTCAGGTGCGGCATTGAATACAATTAGCAATGCAAAAGGAATTACCAATTTCTTACGTCCAGAAGACGGAACTTGGGACCCTTCTAACTTGAATGATTTCTATTTTGCTACAACCAATGCATTTACTGCGCCAAGTCGTTTGTGGAAGTTGAGCTTTAAAGACATCAACAATCCAGAATTGGGTGGAACTATTTCTGTGATGCTTGATGGTACAGAGGGACAAAAAATGGTTGACAACGTTGCCTTTGACAACGGAGGTAAAATGATCTTATTGGAAGATGTGGGAAGCAATACGCATAACGGTAAAATTTGGCAGTACACGCCATCTACTGACGCATTGGTTATGATTGGTAAGCATGATCCTAATAGATTTGAAACGGGTGCTTCTCAATTTCTGACGATTGATGAGGAAACGAGTGGTGTTTTTGATGCCCAGTCTATTTTGGGTGCAGGTATGTTCATGATTGTTGATCAGGCCCATTATGCTTATTCAGCTACATCTCCTGCAGTTGTTGAGGGCGGACAGATTTTGACCATGTACAATCCTGAAACAGATGTAAATAATCCTGAAGTTTCTGTGTTGGGTAATAATGTGTTAATTGCATTGAATGATACACTTCCTTCAGCGACTGATTTTACAGACTTTGGTGCGGTTAGTACCACTTCAAATCTTTCAAAATCTTTTGTAATCAAAAATACAGGAAAGGGTAATTTGACGATTTCTGATCTTGGAATTTCTGGTGTCAATGCGTCTGAATTTAGCTTTGTGGGTGGTTTGCCAGCTTTGCCAATTTCTATCGCACCAAATAGTTACTATAATTTGGCCATTAGCATTGCTCCTCAGTCTGCAGGTGCAAAAAAGGCATTGATTACTTTGGTTACGAGTGACTTCGACGAATCTGTATACATGTATGCAGTGGGTGGTTCGGGTTTTGCCCCAGGTCAAATGGGTCCTAGTACATCTCAAACGCCTTATTTGATTAGCGCTACTCCCGGCGTTTCTTTCACTTCAATCTTAACGGCAGGTGAAACTGTGAATGGATATAAAATGTGTGGTACACCTGATGGTATCGGCGCTTTTGACAATAACGATGGTACATTTACGATGGTGATGAACCATGAGTTTGGAAATACCGCGGGTGTGACTCGTGCGCATGGTTCTATCGGTGCTTTTGTATCGAAGTGGGTGATTAATAAGTCGAATTTGAGCGTGGTTTCTGGTAGTGATTTAATTAAAAATGTGAATTTATGGAATGGTACGGGTTACACAACCTACAATGCTGCCAACCCATCAACAAAGGCTGCCTTCAATCGCTTTTGTTCTGCTGATTTACCTGCGGTTTCTGCTTTCTATAATAGTAACACAGGTAAAGGAACCAAAGTAAGAATGTTCATGAATGGAGAGGAGTCTGGTACAGAAGGTCGCGGATTTGCTCACATTGTTACAGGTTCTAATGCTGGTACAACCTATGAATTGCCTTTCTTGGGTAAATTTTCTTTCGAAAACCTATTGGCTTGTCCTATCGAATCTGATAAGACAATCGTAGCTGGAACTGATGATGCGACACCAGGTCAGGTGTATTTCTACATCGGTACAAAATCTTCAACCGGTAATGAAATCGAAAAGGCTGGTTTAGTTGGTGGTAAATTATACGGTCCAAGTGTTACGGGTTTGCCTACAGAAGCGTCTGGGTCTGCGCCTGCTCCTGATTTGACATTCACGATGGTGGATTTGGGTGTTGTAAGGGATTCAACGGGAGTTGCCATCAATAAAATGAGTGATGCCAAGAGTGTAACAGCATTCTTACGTCCTGAAGATGGCGTTTGGGATCCAAACTCTAAAGGAGATTTCTATTTTGTTACAACGAATGCGTTTACCGCGCCAAGTCGTTTGTGGAGAATGCGTTTTGCCGATATCAATAATCCAGAAAAAGGTGGTACTATCACCGCTTTGTTAGATGGTACTGAAGGTCAAAAGATGCTTGATAATATTGGTATCGACAATTCAGGTCACTTGATTTTACAAGAAGATGTAGGAAACAACGCCCACAATGGAAAAATTTGGGAGTATACTATTGCTACGGATGCTCTTCGTTTGATTGGTCAGCACGATCCTTCAAGATTTGATAAGAGCGGTGCGAACTTCCTTACATTGGATGAAGAGTCTAGTGGAATGATGGATGCCCAGGCAATTTTAGGCCCTGGAATGTTCTTATTTGTTGATCAAGCGCACTATGCTATTGCTGGTGAAGTGGTTGAAGGTGGACAGATTTTGAGCATGTATAGCCAAGTAACATTTAACGGGTTGCCTGAGATTTCAGTTTCTGGTAATAATGTTGACATTACTGATGGCTCGTTGACAGCTCAAGTTGCTGATAAAACTCATGTAGGTAATATCGCTTTGGGTGATGCAGTATCGGTAAAATACGCAGTGAAGAATAACAAGGCTGGTGATTTGAAGATTTCTAAAATGACATTGGCCGGTGTAAATGCCGCTGATTTCAAATTTGTTGGAAATACTTCTGATGCTGTTTATGTAAAGAATGATTCTACTTATGTATTTACAGTGATGTGCACTCCATCTGTTTTGGGAAATCGTTATGCAACGGTTAAAATCCAAAACAATGATTTGGATGAGTCTGAATTTGACTTTGTGATTCAAGCTACGGGTGTTACTTCAGAGATGACTGTATTGGGTAACAATGTTGTGGTAACTAACAACGATGGTACTCCTGGATTATCGAACAACACTGATTTCGGAAACGTATATCAGTTCGGTAATGCAACAAATGTTTTCGCAATTAAGAATACAGGTTTGGCTGCGTTGAAGTTGATGTCGGCTTCGGTATCAGGTAAAGACGCTAGCGACTTTACTATCACGATGAAGTCTAATATTTCTGTTGCTAAAGATTCAGCATCGTACTTTACAATCCAATTTGCACCCACTTCATTGGGTAAAAAAGAGGCTACGGTTAAAATTGTAAGTTCTGATTTGACGTCGCCTTACGTATTCGCAATTTCTGGTAATTCAGTAACTCCGGAGATTTCGATTTTGGGTAAAGGACTTGAAATTGCCAATGGCTCTTATTTGCCAAAGGTTGAGGACAATACGCAATTCGGTATCGTTGGATTGGGTTTTGCGAGCTCGAATACTTTTGAGATCGTAAACAACGGAACAGGGGTTTTATCGATTTCGTCTTTGGGTATTTTGGGTGCCAATGCATCTGATTTCGCCATCGTTGAATCGTTGAAATTCCCATTGCTGGTTGATCCTAAGTCTAAGATGGTTTTCAACGTGAAATTCCAGCCTAAGGCCGAAGGAAGTCGTTCAGCTACCGTGGTATTGAAAGGAAATGATTTGGACGAAGCGTCTTATGATTTCGTAATTTCAGGTTTGGGATTGAATACAGCCGACGTGAAGACCTTTGGTAATCGCGGTGCGATGGCAGTTCAACCGAATCCATCGAACGAAAAGGCTCAGGTGATTGTGAATGTTGTAGGTACAGAGGTAGTGACTTGTAAATTGATGGATATGCAAGGTAAATCTGTATTGCAATTGCAATTATCGGAGAGAATGAGTGGTTTGAATACCTTGGATTTGAATACAAGTGATTTGGCTGCTGGAGTGTATTTTGTAGAGGTAAGTGTTGGTGGAGTGAGAAATCAAATCAAATTGGTTGTAGCCCATTAATTATTCTATCGTTTCATAGTTAACAGAGAGGGCGGCCAATGGCCGCCCCTCTTTTTTTATACTCAGCGACGTCTAAAAATGACATGTTTTGTAATTTCTCATTATTATAGTAATATTGCAATATGGGACTTAGTAAGAATGAATTGTTTGAAGAGCGTGAAAATTCGCTGGCTGAGATCGCTCGCGTGCTTGCGCACCCGGCTCGCATCGCTATTTTGCAGCATATCATCGACGTTGGAAAGTGCGTAAACAGTGAACTAGTGAAAGATTGGGGACTTGCGCAACCCACCGTCACACAGCACCTCAAAGAACTGAAAAATATCGGCCTAATCAAAGGTCGTGTGATGGGAAAGCAAGTCAATTATTGCATCGACGAGGCCCGATGGAAAGAGTTTCGCACGTTGCTTGTCGACTTTTTTTATCAAACACCACCCGACGAGAGTGCTTGTGCCGTTTAAATCAAACAAAAAATCTGAGCAAAGAACCTGAGCATTTCAATCGATAAAGGATAATTACATTACAGACATGAAAAAAATCGCAATCATCTTACAATTAATCATTATGAATATTTTGACAACGAATTCCGGGTCGGCCCAGGTTGGGGTGACGGATGCTTATTGGGCAAAGGTGGATTCTAATCTAGTTAACATCGCTGCGGATCGCAAAGATGAATTAACAGCCCTTAGCAAATACATCGTGAAATCACTGAAAGACAGTCAGCATTGTGAATTGATGTTCATCTGTACCCACAATAGTCGTCGTTCACATTTAGGTCAGATTTGGGCCGCCGCCGCTGCGAATCACGTGGGAATCGATGGCGTCAAAACATATTCTGCCGGAACTGAAGCCACGGCATTTAATCCCAGAGCTATTGCTGCGTTGGAAAGGACTGGTTGTGTCTTGGAGCATATTCCAGATCCTATCAATTTGCAGCGTTTGGATCCTTCGGATGCGAAACTGAGAAGTATCGATGCGATCAACTTAAATAATAAAGTGATGATGGTGACATTTGCTCGTAAGGCGAAGCCCGTTTTTTGTTTTTCCAAAGTCATTTCCCATTCATACAATCCTTCAACGGGATTTGGTGCGGTAATGACGTGTTCCAGCGCCGATGCGGCTTGTCCGGTGGTTACGGGGGCCAATTTTAGGGTGGCTATTCCCTACATCGACCCAAAGATATCGGATGGTAAGCCGGAAGAGGAAGCGACCTACGATGCACGTTGTCTTCAGATTGCTACGGAAATGTTGTGGGTGATGAAGGAAGCGAAAAAGTCATCGAGTAAATAACGCATCGTTCAATGAAAAAACTGTCGTTCTTAGACCGATATCTAACCCTTTGGATTTTCTTGGCCATGGGTTTGGGCGTTGCATTGGGCTATTTTAAACCGGCCTTTGCCGATGGAATTGAGTCGATGAGTGTGGGTACAACTAACATCCCCTTGGCGATTGGATTGATATTGATGATGTATCCTCCGTTGGCGAAAGTGGATTATTCGCTGCTCCCGATGGTGTTTCGTGATAAGAAAACCTTGGGCGTGAGTCTGGTTTTGAATTGGATTGTGGGTCCTGTTTTGATGTTTGTTCTGGCTTTGATTTTCCTACCCAATCAACCTGATTATATGGTCGGTTTGATTCTGATTGGATTGGCGCGTTGCATTGCGATGGTTTTGGTGTGGAACGATTTGGCCGAAGGCAACAAGGAATATGGTGCGGGTTTGGTGGCTTTGAATTCCCTATTTCAGGTATTTGCATACAGTTTTTATGCCTGGCTGTTTATTACGGTTTTGCCTCCGATGCTCGGTTATCAAGGGGCTATCGTAGATGTGACGATGGGCGAAATTGCTCAAAGTGTTTTTATCTATCTGGGAATTCCTTTTATCGCGGGTTTTCTCTCTCGGGTTTTTGGCGTGAAATGGAAGGGAGCTACTTGGTATAACGAGGTCTTTATTCCTCGGGTTTCCAAAATGACATTGATTGCTTTGCTGGCTACGATTGTTTTGATGTTTGCGTTAAAGGGTGATCAAATTGTTCAATTGCCGGGCGATGTTCTATTGGTGGCCATACCCATGATGATCTACTTTGCTGTGATGTTCTTGCTGGGGTTTGGTTTGAGCAAGAGGATGGGGGGAAGCTACGACAAAGCCACAGCCATCGCGTTTACGGCTGCGGGAAACAATTTTGAGTTGGCCATTGCGGTTGCCATTGGCGTTTTTGGATTGAACAGCCCTCAGGCTTTTGTTGGTGTCATCGGTCCGTTGATTGAAGTGCCAGCTCTGATTTTGCTGGTGAGGGTAGCTTTTTGGCTTCGAGAACGATATTTCAAAGTTTTATAAAAATGAGGGGCCCCGCGCAGCGGAGCCCCTCATTTT
>CANHXF010000030.1 GCA_947464515.1 Flavobacteriales bacterium | reverse complement strand
TTTCGTAAAAGGGAGCGGGATCGAGGAATTGAATTTTCGATGGCGATTGTCCTCCTGCAAATAGGATGTCGCTGATATGGTAGCGAACACTGAACTGGGTATCTTTTCCTCGGTAGTGATGGGCTTGGTGTTTGTTGCCGATGTCATCCGGGTGATCCATTCGGATACGGATGCCATTTTGTGTAATAAAAACGGCCCCTCCGGGGATTACTGCTTGCGCGATACTTGGATTTTCAACGCCGAACTGCCCGACATTGGGGGTGAAATACAGTTGTGGAAGTGTGTTTTGCTTAGGAGAATTGACACTGATTTTTGCCCCTAGAAGTAGGGGAAAAAATACGAGCGCAATCCAAAAAGCTTTTTTCACAGTGTAACAAAGTTATTGAAAACAAAAGTTGTTTCCGCGTTGCACGGTGAGTGTACTTATTTTACTTCAAATTGCAATCCTAGGGCGATTTCAATGGTTTTAACTACAGTACTGAATTCGTCGGTATTTTTAAATACACCGGTAAACTGCAAATCAGAGGTTTGGTTAGAAGTACCTGTTGGGGTAATGATACAAGTAGGTTTAAGTATCCTGACTTGAATTTTTTTACTGTAGCGCGTTTCGATGGCATTAACCACATCGTCGATTGGGGCGTTGGTAAAAATCAAGTTACCAGACTCCCATTTTACGGCATCCAAATTCACATTTGAATCAACGGCGAATATTTGAGAACGCTTGTTCGCTGCATTTGCTTGGTTCAGATTCTCGCGAACTCTCATTCCTTTTGTAAGAATGACTGACTCGAGCATGGTGCTATTTGATAGTTTCTCCACTTTTACCTTTCCGTGATTTACGGTTACTTGGAGTGGTTTTCCAGCGTAAGACTGAACGTCGAACCCGGTGCCTAAAACGGTTACTTTATTGTTGTTTGACTCAATGACAAATGGGGCGTTTGGATTTTTTGCGACTTCAAAATGCGCCATCCCTTGTAGTTTGATTTCGCGCGATTTTTCTGTCACTTTGAATTCCACATTTGAATTGGCATTTAATGTAATCACACTACCATCTTTCATTGTGATTTGTTCGATTTGACCAGCATTTGTGGCAAACTGACCTGCATCCAAGGTTTTATTTAAAGTGGTAAGCCAAAATGCCCAGCTGCCAACGGCAAGAATTGCAACGGCTGCGGCTACACGCAACAAGCGCGATGTGTTTTTGTAAACTTTAAATGGGGTTGGTACTTGTTTTTCGGCCTCACGAGCGGCGGAAAACTTGTTCCAGGCGTCATCATTACTAGCCTCGAACGAATATTTATAATTTTCCGAAACCTTTAGAATCTGATCAATGTCGGATTCGGGATGGGAAGTATTGTTTGGGTTTGACATGTTGAATTAGTGATTAAGTTGTGGCATCATTGCCGATACCTGTTGTTTGATAATAGCCAATGTGGGTTTGAATTGTGGGTTTTTCTTTAACCAATCTTCAAGTTTGCGCAATTCTTCATCGTGCATTAATCCTGCAGCGTATTTAGTGAAGGTGTTGCTTTCCAGTTGTTCTTTTGTCATGATTTAACCTGTTAGGGTATGGGTATACCGAGCCATTAACACAGATTTTGTTTTTTACCCCCAAAAGAATTTGAAAAAAATGTAAAATTAATTTCTGATTGGCCGTAATTAATTGAATATCAATCTAATTGAAAATAATTATTTTTTCAACAAATGGATATTTTCGATGATTTCAACCACGGCCCGACCGTCTTCCGGTGTAGTAATGCAAGGGGAATTATAACGCATATTTCTTACTACTTCGTCAATTACAAAATGATGATTTGCCGCACTTCCTTTGTACTGTCCATAATCATTTGGCGGAGAAGATGGTGTCAAAGTAGGCATTTCGTAGTTTTTGATATCGCAGTAAACCACATCGTTCATATATTGACCGCCAAGTTTCACGGTACCATTTTCGGCGATGATGGTTATCGAGCTTTCGAAATTTTGGTTGTGAAGGCTGGTAGAAAAACTCAAACTTCCTTTTCCGCGCTCACCGAATGAAAACAAGACTTGACCGCTATCGTCGAATTCTGTTAATGTTTGATGATTGAAATTGGAGAACTCACTGTAGTTAATGGAAAGGGGTCCAAGCAGCCAGTAGACCATATCGATAAAATGTGAGAATTGGGTAAACAGCACACCGCCGTCCAAATCTTGGGTTCCATGCCAATGTCCTTTTTTATAATAGCGATGGTCGCGATTCCAATAGCAAACGACTTGAACTTGATAAATTTCGCCGAGTATGTTATCGCTTATGATTGATTTAATCCATTGGGAGGGCGGCGAAAAGCGATTTTGCATCACACAGAAGATCCTTTTGTTTCGTTTCTGTGCCTCCTGAATCATCGCATCGCAGTCGTCTGTGGATAGGGCCATCGGTTTTTCGACTACTACATCGCAACCCATATTTAGGGCTTGAATTGCGTGTTGACTATGATAACCATTGGGTGTGGCGATGCAAACCACCTGAATATTGCTGTGATGCATCAGCATTTCCTCCACGTTTTCGTATAGCGGCACTTGAAATTCTTGGACCGATAGATCTTCGTGATTTTTGATATCGGCGATGGCAACGAGTTCAGCATCGGGATTGGCTTGAATCATATGCGCATGTCGAGCACCGATATGTCCTAAACCAATGATACCAAATTTTATTGTTTCCTCTGCCATTTCCGAATTGTGGGAGGCAAAAATGCAGAACATTTGCCATAAATACGCATTCATTTGTGAATCGGGGAGAAAAAGGTTTGGTAATGTGGGTTGAACCGCCAAAATTTGCGGAAGTATGTCGACAGAAACAGTATTGGTGATTGGGTCGTGCGGACAGTTGGGCACGGAATTGGTTGAAGCGTTGCGCGGTATTTACGGCGATGCAAATGTGATCGCGAGTGATGTCAAAAAATCCGATAATCCGGTATTTGAAGGCGGTCCGTTTGAAACGTTGGATGTGTTGGATGCGGCGGGATTGAATGCGGTAATTCAGACGTACAAACCCACTCATGTATATCATTTGGCTGCCTTGTTGAGTGCAACGGCGGAGAAAAATCCAGAATTTGGATGGAAATTGAACATGGAGGGATTGTTTCATGTATTGAATGCGGCGAGGGATACGGGTATCATCAAAAGAGTTTATTGGCCTAGTAGTATCGCGGCTTTTGGACCAAATACAGAACGTTTTGGCACACCTCAATACGGAACGATGGATCCTACTACGATCTATGGTATCAGTAAATTGGCGGGTGAGCTATATGCACAATATTATTACAACCGTTGGGGTGTTGACACGCGTAGTTTACGCTATCCCGGTTTGATTGGTTATAAGAGTGCGCCAGGTGGTGGAACTACGGATTATGCCGTTTCTATTTACCACGATGCGTTGCAGACCGGACATCACACTTGTTTTTTGGGTGAAGGAACGGTTTTGCCGATGCTTTATATGCCCGATGCTTTGAAAGCCACTTTGGATATCATGCATGCACCTGCGGAGAGCATTAAGATTCGTACCAGCTATAACTTGGCAGGGATGAGTTTTGGTCCAGAGGAAATTGCTGCATCGATTGCCAAATTTGTACCTGGTTTCACAATTTCTTACGAGCCCGATTCTCGTCAGGCCATCGCCAATAGCTGGCCAGCCGTGATCGATGATGGTCGTGCGACAGAAGATTGGGGTTGGAAGCCGGATTATGATTTGGACAGAATGACGGAGGATATGCTCAAGAATTTGAGGCCTCAGTATTCCGTGAAGGGGTAAAAATTCCGCGAATTATTCTATTTACAACGATGCGTAACCAATCGCTTTGCCAATCATGGCGGTGGTTGTGGAGCGTTCAATTAGCACATCAACCAAGTCGCCGGGTTGGTATGATTCGCATGGGAAAATCGTAACCGAATTTTGGTCGCTGCGTCCTTTCCAATCCAGATTGCTTTTCTTGGAATGGCCTTCGATGAGTACCGTGACTACCTTGCCGATGTAGGATGCGTTTTTCTGCTTCGACTTGCCGTTTTGAAGGGCGATGATTTCGGTTAATCTGCGCGATTTGACATCATCAGGAACATCATCAGCCAATTTTTTAGCTGCTGGGGTTCCAGGTCGTTCACTATAAATATACATGTAAGAGAACTCAAAATTGGCCCATTCTATCAGGCTCAATGTGTCTTGGTGTTCTTCTTCTGTTTCTGAGCAAAATCCAGAAATGATATCGCAACTGATGCCACAATCGGGAATAATATTGCGGATCATACGAATTTTATCCATGTACCATTCGCGGGAATAGTTTCTCGACATTAAGTCTAAGATTCTGCTGTTTCCACTTTGGGCGGGCAGGTGGATATAGTTGCAGAGGTTGTTGTATTTGGCCATCGTGTACACCACTTTTTCGTTGATGTCGCGCGGATGACTTGTGCTGTACCGAATTCTCATGTGGGGAACGGCCAGGGCACACATTTCGAGCAAATCGGCGAAATCTACCGATGTTTCTTGTTCTTCTTGGGTGAGTTTTTTGAATTCTTTTTTGGGTCCACCGCCAAACCAGAGGTAGGAATTGACGTTTTGGCCGAGGAGGGTTACTTCTTTGTAGCCATTTTTTGATAATTCAAGGATTTCTCTGACGATACTTTCGGGTTCGCGAGATCTTTCTCGGCCTCTTGTGAAGGGCACTACGCAGAAAGTACACATATTGTCGCACCCTCTCATGATCGACACAAAAGCGGTAATTCCGTTGGAATTTAAACGAACGGGGTTGAGGTCGCCATAGGTTTCTTCGCGGCTCAACATCACGTTAATTGCACGTCCGCCATCGTCCACTTCGGCAACGAGTTTGGGTAAATCTCTATAGCTATCGGGACCGGCAACGATATCCACGAGTTTTTCTTCTTCCAATAATTTCTCTTTCAATCGTTCGGCCATGCAACCGAGGACACCGATGATGAGTTCTTTGTTATGTTTTTTGTTGCCGCGTAAATGTTTTAATCGCTCTCTGATCCGTTGTTCGGCATTGTCGCGAATGGCGCAGGTATTGAGGAAAATGACATCCGCATTGAGTTCATCGTTGGTGGAACTGAAGCCATGTTCACCCATGATGGAGGCTATAATTTCGCTATCGCTAAAGTTCATGGCACAGCCGTAACTTTCAATATAAAGGGTTCTTGTAGCGGTTGCGGTGGGTGGAATAATGACTTCGGACATAATCGGTCTACAAAAATACGGGCTTTTTTGTTTCTTTGCAGTGAATGAGACATTTCAGTATCGTGATGTTGCTTGTCCTGATGGGCACATGCAATTGGGCATTGGGTCAGAGCAAGGATTCGGATAAGGGTCAGTTTTCGGGCAATTTGCTGATGACGTATCAAAAATATATCCGCGACGATAGCATCGGGGCAAATACAAAAGTTTACAAGGAGAACACGGCCAGCGCGGATGCGTGGTTGTTTATGCAGTATCGAATCAAGGGGTATTCATTTATTTTACGATACGATGCGTTTAACAATTCGCCGTTGTTGGATCCTCAGGATGCATATACCAATCATGGTGTGGGTTTTTGGCAGATCAACAAGAGCGTTGACAAGTTGGACATCACGATGGGTTCTTTTTACGATCAGTTTGGCACGGGAATTTTGTTTAGGGCTTACGAGCAGAGGCAGATTGGGATTGATTATGCGATTCAGGGGATGCGTTTGAAGTATAACATCAACGACAAGTGGGCGATAAAGGGTTTTGCGGGCAATCAGAAGGGGAATATCAAAAATCGTTTTGGTTATGCAAACCAGGTGATAAGCGGCTTAAACGTTGAGGGGAATTTGGATTTGGGTAAGGATAGTAAATATGGTGCATTGCAGGTGGGTGCATCGGGGGTGAATAGGACTTTGGATAGGGAGACGATGGATCGATTGGTGGGGACGATTAATACGTATGATTTGGCGGATCGTTTTTATCCCAAGTACAATGTGTATGGCGGGAATGCTTATTTCACTTACACGAAGGACAATTTCAGTTGGACGGTTGAGGGGAATTTGAAATCAAAGGAGGCGATTATGGAAGATGATTCAAAATTTCATTTAAAAGGCGGTAAGGTTTTATATACATCGATGAGTTGGGGTAAAGGCGGATGGAATTTGGGCAAGCAAAAGGCTTCTGTGGGTTTGAATATTCAGGCCAGGCACGTGGATCATTTTTCGTTTCGTACGGCACCTACGGAGAATTTGTTGAATGGATTGGTGAGTTATTTGCCATCGATGACCCGTCAGAATACGTATCGATTGCTGAGCAGATACAACGCACCGGGACAGGCCATGGGAGAGGATGGAATTCAGGGTGAGATTGAGTTTAAGCCACGCAAGGGGACACAAATTTTCTTCAACGGAAGTTATGTGCAGACTTTGGCTAGCAATGGAAAATTGAACAAGGCAACGGGCGTAATGGAAGCGGAGAAGTTGTTTAGTGAGAATTATATAGAGGTGGTGCAGAAGATTGGCAAGCACGACAAATTGAAGTTGGGGGTTCAGCGGATTGTATACAATCAGACTAGGTATGAGAGTGAGCCGGAGTATGTTCCTGTGAAGACGATTACACCGTTTGGGGAGTGGTTACACACTTTGGATCAGGGTAGGAGTTTGAGGGTTGAGTGGCAGTATTTGAATACGAAGAACGACCAAGGGTCTTTTGCCAATTTGATGATAGAGATGTTTGTGAGGAAGAATTTGAGTATTGCGGTGGCGGACATGGTGAATGTGGTACCACACCGATATGAGCGGATGATTATTGCTGATAAGGTGTTGCATTATCCTACGTTTTTTATTGGTTACACGGAGAAGAACACGGTATTTACGTTGGCGTTCTTAAAGCAGCAGCAGGGGGTGAATTGTTCGGGGGGTATTTGTAGGGAGGAGCCCGCTTTTAGTGGGGTAAGATTTACTGTAAGTAGTAATTTTTAATGGGTTACAGGGCCAGATAGAAGTCTTTTAGGAGTTCTGTGGCTTGTGGGGTTAATTGTCCGTCCGCGCTGTAGTGGGTGTATTGGACTATGTGTGGCTGAGTTTTGGCGGCGCTTTGGTTTGGTGAATTTTTGATGGCGTAAACGGCGATCAGGTGTGGGGGTTTTGTGGGGGTTGCTTGGATGGTGGTGATGGTTTGCGGGGAGAACTGATGTTGTTGAAGTGCTGCAAGGATTTGATTTTGGGAGGAGGCTGGAAGTAGTAGCAGGAGTTCTCCATTGGGTTGGAGTAAGCGAGCGCAGCGAGCGGTTAAAGATAGCAGGGTAAACGATTGCGCATGTCGAGCTAACCTCCGTGTTTCATCGGATGAAGGCAGATGATTTTCGAAAAACGGTGGATTACAAATGATACCGTTGATGGGTGTGGCGGGTTCAAAATCCAGAATATTATCGTGTAAAAACGAAACGCGATCAGCAAAGGGGCTACTGATTCCATTTTCGCGGGCTTGTTCCACCGATGGCAGGTGAATGTCGATGCCTTGAACGCGGGCCGACGGAAATTTCTGGGCCATCATGAGCGATAAAACACCGGTTCCGCTGCCAATATCTAAAATTTGCGTTGCATTTTGAAAATCAGCCAAAGCACCAAAAACACAGGCATCGGAGGTCACGGGTAGGGCCACCTCGCTTTGGACCACCGTAAATTGTTTCATTGCAAAGGGCTTTCGCATGAATGGATTGGGTTTGTTATGCGGTTTCGGGGAAAATATTCTGGAGGTCGATGTCTGATGGTTTTCTATAATGCAGAAATTCAGTTTGAGTAAGTGCCATCACCTGGTCGCAATATTGGAGCGATAGATGCAAGTCGTGGCTGCTATAAATGATGCACTTATTTTCAGTTTTGGCAAGTTGATGCAATAGTTTCAGAAATGTGGTTCTGGAAGGGTAATCTAAAAAAGCCAAGGGCTCATCGAGCAGAATCAATTGACTGTCTTGGGCCAAGCATCGGGCGAGCATAACTTTCTGTTTGATGCCATCGCTCAGCTCGGCGAAGTTCTTTAATTGTATATCGGTTACACCCGTTTTTTCTATCGCTTTAAGGACTTCGGAAACATCTTTTTGGGTTGGATTGCTCCAGCCTTGCAGGAAACGCTGACGTCCGCTCATCACCATATCGTAAACGCTTAAATGCTCGATTTGGGGCGGTGTGGCGAGGAGAATGCTACTGAGAGAGGCCCTGATTTCGGGTGATGTGAGATGGATGTTTGTTTGGTTGATGTGAACTTCGCCGGATATGGGCGGGAGCAGGCCACAAATCGTTTTCAGGAACACTGATTTCCCCACCCCGTTGGGTCCCACAAGTAGAATTAAACCAGGGCCAAGTCCATCAACTGTTATGTTCTGGTGCAGGGTGATTCCTTGTTTTTGGATACCGGTGGAAAGGTTCTTCAGTTGAAGCATGAGATATTGCTGCAAAAATGCGAATTTCGAAGGGTGAATTTACTGTTATCTCCTCTTGGACCGGATAAAATTTCTTTGATTCAGCAAATGGCTCGCAGAATTTGGGACGTGCATTACACCCCCATCATTGGTCAGACCCAAGTAGATTATATGCTCGGTCGGTTTTATACCACGGAACACATTACAGGTCAATTGGAGGAAGGGCAGCGATTTTATTTTGTTTTGCTCAATGGCATTGAGGTGGGTTACACTGCGATTTCAGAAATTAGAGAAGGGAATTTTTTCATTCATAAATTGTATTTGGAGATCGACAAACAGCGCAAGGGCATGGGTTCTGAGGTGTTTCGTCAGCTGTTGGCATTGATGCCAAATTTGGAGGCGGTGCGTTTGCAGGTGAATCGACAGAACATGAAGGCGATCAATTTTTACTTTAAAATGGGGTTTGTGATTGAGCAGGTGGCGGATTTCGACATTGGTGATGGATATTTTATGAATGATTTTGTGATGGTTTATCGTCCCAAATAATTGTGTGAATTATTGAATCTCATTAGGGCGATTGGCCTTGTATGGCCTACCTTTGCGGGGTGTTAGCACTGAATGACTTTTCTTTTGAATTTGCTGGTAGATACCTGTTTAAAAATGCATCATGGCATATCAAGCCCAACGAAAAAATTGGGTTGGTTGGCTTAAATGGTACAGGGAAATCCACCTTATTACGTTTAATATCGGGCGATTTTGAGTTGCGGGAGGGCACACTTTCCAGGCCTTCAGATTTGCGAATTGGATTCTTGAATCAGGATTTGTTGAGTATGGACGTGGGCGATTGTGTTCGCGATGTGGTTTTGAGCGGCAGGGAAGATTTGGTACAGTTGGAGGTTGAGATCAATCGATTGATTGAAAAAATCGAAGTAGAATATGACGATGTCACGATGCAGCGTTTGGCTGATGCACAGGAGCGATTCGGTGCGTTGGGTGGATATGAATGGCATGCCGAGGGTGATAAGATTTTGGAGGGTTTGGGATTTCCTACGAGTAGTTTAGGCAGACCGCTGAGAGAATTTTCAGGGGGATGGCGCATGCGTGCCATGTTGGGTAAATTGTTGTTACAAGCCCCAGATTTATTGCTTTTGGATGAACCGACGAACCACTTGGATTTGCCTACCATTCAGTGGTTAGAAGAATATTTGGCGAACTATGAGGGTACGTATGTAATCGTATCGCATGACCCTTATTTTTTGGATAGAACAGTGAATCGCATCGCGGAAGTGGCGCATCAACAGGTTTTCCATTACAAGGGGAACTACAATGAGTTTTTGGAGCAGAAGGAGGAAAGAGATGCTTTGATGATGCGGAAATACGAGAATCAGCAGGACTATATCCGTCAGCAAATGAAGTTTATTTCTCGTTTCCGTGCCAAGGCGAGTAAGGCAACTGCCGTACAGAGTCGGGTGAAGATGTTGGATAAAATCGAGAAGATTGAAGTGAGGCAGGATGAGAGAAAGGATTTCGATATTCGATTTAATATTAGAGTGACACCGGGCAAGGTGATTGCCGATTTGAAGGATGTCACCAAGTCGTATGATGAGTTGGAGATTTTAAAACCCTCCCAAGCACAAATTTTGCGGGGCGATAAAATCGCATTGGTTGGGGCAAATGGAAAGGGTAAGTCAACCGTTTTGCGCATGGTTCATGGTTCGGAGCCGAGTGGCGGATTGATTGAGCAGGGATGGAATGTGGAATCGGCATTTTTTGCCCAGCACCAGTTGGAGGCGTTGAACCTTAAAAATGATTTGTTGAGTGAGTTGAGTACGGTGAGTGCGGAATATACCGACTGGGAATTGCGGACCGTTTTGGGTTGCTTTTTATTCACTGGCGATGAGGTATTTAAGAAGGTGAAGGTTTTGAGTGGGGGTGAAAAGTCGAGGTTGGCCTTGGCAAAGACATTGATCACGCAGTCGAATTTCTTGTTGTTGGATGAGCCCACGAATCACCTAGATATGTTTAGTACAGCGGTGTTGGCGGAATCGCTAATTGATTATGCGGGCAGCTGTTTATTTGTGAGTCACGATCGTACTTTCATTAGTAAGGTGGCCAATAAAATCTGGTGGATTGAGGATGGTGTTTTGAGGGAATATCCAGGAACGTATGAGGAATACAAGGAATGGAATTCTGTGCGAATGGCGGAGGATATGCGTTTGGCGAAATTGGATGATGGCAAGAAAAAGGGTGGGAATCAGTCGAATTCATCACAAACCAAGGGTGCTGCACCGGCGGGGATGATCAATCCTGCGGCAATTGCATCGGACAAAGGGAGCAAATCGTACAGTAAAAACGAAATCAAAAAGGTGGAGGATGCGATGAATGCCAAGGAGCTTGAGATGAATGCTTTGGGTGTGAAGCGTTCGGCTTTCGAGAATCAATTGCATGACCCTTCTGTTGCCAGTGATTTTGAGAAAGTGGCGGGCATTACCAAGGATTATGATTTGATCAATGCTGAGTATTTGGT
>CANHXF010000029.1 GCA_947464515.1 Flavobacteriales bacterium | reverse complement strand
TGATCATAAAATAAAAACGATTGGGGTTAAACTGAGTGTCTTGACCCTATAAACGAGAAAAGGGGCGCCATGGCGCCCCTTTTCTCGTTTATAGGGTCAAGACACTCAGTTTAACCCCAATCGTTTTTATTTTATGATCATTACCGTGCCCTTGTAAGCATGCATCGCACCGTCGATGTACCTGAAAGTAACTGCAAATGCATATACACCCTCCATCACCGGCTCACCTTTGCTATCTAAGCCCTTCCATCCAATCGCAGGATCCTCAGAATAGAACAAAATCTCACCCCAACGATTCATAATTGTCATCCTGTATTTACTCAATCCAAATGCTTGGTAAGGTTTGAACTCTTCATTCAACCCATCAATGTTCGGTGAAAATGCCGTTGGTAAATAAAATAACAATTCTGGCTTCAAGAATATCTTCTTACTCGCAGTATCCGCACATCCTGAACTATTACTCGCAATTAAGGTTACATTGAAGTCCCCCGTTCCGCTAAATGTCATAAAGAATGGATTTGAAGACGTCGATGCCTGCCCATCCTGAAACAACCAGTTATACGTATCCGTATTTTTACCAGTGAAAGTAAACTTCCAATCCGTTTCAAGTCCGCGTGACAACAGGTACTCAGCATCAAAATTAGCGACGGGCTTTGGCAGCACAGTAATTGGATATGGCGCCGTGGTCGTTACACAGCCCTTATCAGACGTCACCGTAACTGTAACTCCATAACTACCATCCGTTGCATAGATATGCTTAGGATTCGAAATATTCGCAGTTCCGCCATCGGCAAAATTCCAACTATATGAAGCAATAGAACCTCTATTCACCTTAGCTGCTGCATTGAATTGAATGGGCGCTAGAGCGCAGGCATTGGCTCCAGAAACAATCACAGAAGGATGCTCATTCACTCGCAACACCAACGTTTTCTCCGTGGCACATCCTTTATCCGATATCACTTTCAACTTCACTGGATAGTCGCCAGTATCAGGCATCGTCTGCGCAGATACAGTTTTGGTATTCGCCATTGCGATACCTTTTACATACCATGTATATGCAACGCCCGTTGCCGAATTCTCTTGTGTAATATTACTGGCCACAAACGAATTACCGACCAAGCACTGCTCCGCATTGTTCATCGCAAAATTTGCCACGGGCACAGGCCAAACGTTAACAGTTTTTGTTAACGAATCAGAACAACCCGCCGATGTGGTGATCACCAACTTGATATCAAATTTACCGGCCGATAAATAACCTTTTCCAGTAATATTTTTCGCCGTACCCGTTGTGCCATCACCCAAGGTCCATTTACTGGTATAAGTACTACCAAACACCGTATTGTCGGTGAAGGCAAATAAATGACCTCCCAAACACGCCGTATCCTTACTGGTAGTAAACGATGTTACTGGCGATGCAACCACATTCACAACTTCCGAAGTGGAATCAAAACAACCCTCATTGGATTGAATGCTATGGAATATTCGGAAGGCGCCAATAGAAGTAAAGGAATGAACAAAGGAATCACCAGCCCCACTCGCACCATCACTGGTTTTCCATACATGAACACCCGCTGTCCCCGCAAATGGATATTTCTGTTTGAAAATATATTTATTCCCGGTTAAACATTGCGTTTTTCCATTGATTGTAATATCGGCCTGTGGCATTGGATACACTTGAACTTCGCGTTGGAAAGAATCCAAACAACCATCCGTTGTACTTGAAATGATCCGAATCCAATACTTACCTGGACTACTAAATTTCTTATTCAAAACAGTCTTAGCCAAATTCATCGTACCATCTTGATACTTCCACGCCGCTTTTGTTGTCAATGTCGCGTTTTTAGGCACAGTACTCGCATCGTCTAAATTGAAGAAGTTGCCAGCGAAACAGGTACTACTGTCGGTGACCACAAAATTGGCCGTTGGTTCCGGATTGATGCGCACCTTGACGGTATCAATATCTGAGCAACCAAATGAAGAGGTGTTTTTCAAAATCACCATTTGCAAACCGGTATCCGTGAATTTCACTCCCTTGATTGCCGAATTGGTTGATGTACTCGGCGTTTTGCCGTAAGTCCAACCCGTTGTATAAGTGCCCGATGAAATCGAGGATTTATCCGTAAAGTCAAATAGATTCGTTTTCAAACAAGCGCTATAAGTCTTCACATCGATTACATTGATTGGGGAAGGTTGGACAACGAACGTGGAATCTATCGTATCCCGACAACCAAAAGGTGTTTCGGTAATCAACTGCACTTTGAAACTGCCAGAGGTCTTGAACGTATACTTTACCGTAGACGGTGGCACGGTGTCTTTATCGCCATTTCCGAAATTCCAATATGATTTCCCAACTCCCTCCTTGCTCACCGATGAATCGGCCAAAGTAATTTGTTGGTTCTGACAGAAATACGACCAAGAGCTTGTCATTTTTGCCACTGGATAAGGATAAACTACAAGTAATGTATCTAGAGTATCTCTACATCCTTTCTTTGACTGTACGATGTATCTTAATTTATTGACACTTATCGTGTCGAATTTGTACTTGTATGCGATACTGTCTTTGGAGTAATAATATCCTTTATATGAATCATAAATACGGAAGTTAGACCATTTCCAACCGTCATTGTTGTATTTGGTCCCATCGCGCATGGCAAACACATCCGTCTTGTAACACTGATCCAAAGAATCATATTTGATCGCCGCAGTAATCGCATCGGCTCTTCGAACCCAAGTTGAATCAACCGAGGTACAATTGGTTGATGTATCTGTCACTTTCAACCATACTTTCATGGGTTTTGTGACAACATAGGTCGACAACTTAGTACTATCCTGCCACCTGTATATAAACTTAGAAGAGTAATTGGGGGCTTGTAATTTCAAATTCAAGGTCGACGCACACTGCGTGGTTGTGTCAGACAAATCTAAAATAGGTCCTTGCTTAATCGTTACGATTTTACTCCTTGTGATTGTATCAACCAAACCACAATCCAAGGTAACGGGGATTTTCAACACAACGAAGAATGATCCCAGCTTTTTAAATTTATGGACTACATTTTTACCCGTATCGGATGTTCCATCCCCGAAATTCCAACGATATCCCCGAATTTTGGGATTCCCAACAACAATGGCACCAATTTTCACATCCTCCCCAGGACACATTGTTTTTCGCGTGACAGAAATATCGAAGTTCAAATTCTCAAATACTGCACCGGCAGAATAAGCATAACTCTCATAAGGTCCAACGCCATAGGCAACACAAATAAATCCACTGTCTGATGTTACTGTATTGGAACTTGGGTTATTCACTTTCACTTGGGCATACGCAAATTTTCCACAACTTACCGTTGTGAATGCGGTAGATGCTAGCGCTACACCATTCACTTTAACCGATTTGGTAGAATTTTGTGCCACCAAAATATTAACCCAGTGTTGATTCATATTTGAAGTGGTTGCAGTACCCACCAAAGTACGAATCAGTCTTTGATTGACATCGGGCGACAAAAACAAGGCTGCATCACCGGCGCTACCACCCAATCCAGAACAAGCACCATTCTTCATATATTGGGCAACATAGGCAGGCTTATCGGTACGCACACATTCCGCAGTACCCGATGTAACATCTTGATAAATCCATTGTCCGCGCTTTAAAATCGTATTTGCTAATGTACCATTGATGTATACTTTGGTAGTATCATAGGCTGCAATAACCTTATAAACATAACCCTTCGTCTGTCCGCTGAATGGCATTAAAACATACTCCTTACCCAAAGCCAATGTCGGAATAACCTGTGTGTACAAGTGATCCCTTCCCGATGCACCCGAACAATTCCCTTTGGGGATATAAGATGATCGCGCTCCAGAAAAGACATTTACTTTACCACAACCTTCTACGACACGGATTCGCGTACCTGTCAAATCTCCCTTGATAGCGCCCGTAGTAGCCCAAGAAGTAGCCGCCGGATCCGTATTGTTCGTGCCATCTTTTGTCACTGATTGAACCTCATAAACCTGACCCTTAGAAAGTGTAACCGTAAATGGCGTTCCTGCCGTTTTGCCTCCCTTGGTATTTGCAGTTGGGGTAATTTCAACTTTTACCCCATTATCCATTCCAATGACAACAAATTCACTCTCTGCATAATTAGAACCGGAAGTAATTGCATTCGGCGCAAAACTCGGAATATAAAACTCAGGTGCCGCAGGCATACTTTCATACGGCAAAATGAACGTAGCATCCGAACGGTTTAATTCCAAATTCAAACAATATACGTTTACCGGATCTTTGGCAACAATACGCAGGCCTTTCTTACTATTGACATCCGTAGCTGGAAACTCAGAACCAACAGGATAGTAATACGTCCTATCAACTTCTATTCGATTCACTTTTCCCGCAGTAATACTTACAGATTGATTTGATCCCGAAACCCTAGGATTATCCAAAACCAATGTTGTATTTACTTCAGAAGTCACAAACAACAATAAAGTATCTGGCAGCCCCCCACTTCTGGTTTCCATTTCCATAAAACTCATGTAAAAGGTTTTACCTGAAGAGGTAATTTGAGCCTCTGATTTGGACCAGAAACTAAAAACAATCAGTACGACCAATAAGGCCGATTTTAAGGTAGATTTCATTGCAATAAAGAATATTTTAACGCGTTACCCATAGGTAACGCTATTCAAGTCAATTTCGTTGCCTTAAACCCTAGTTTAATGACAATTCTATGACATTATTGTCGCTATATTTTCCACACCTAAAAAATTGCCCCACTAAAAACTATTTCATCTTCTAAATAAATAGCTACAAACTGACCCGAAGTTATTGATTTCTGCGGCGCCTGAAAGACCACTTGATACCCCAATTCATGCACCTGTAAAACACATGAAACCGATGTTTGTCGATACCTATACTTACACAATAACTCGCTAGAATTCAATACCTTAGACCTCATACTTGGCCGGACCCAACACGACTCATTTTCGAGTACAAACAATCCCATCGACAACAGCCCTGGGTGATCCTCACCTTGTCCAACAAAAATGACATTATTTGTCACATCTGTTTGTAGAACAAATAATGGCAACGGTTTGCCACCAATTTGCAATCCTCTCCGTTGTCCGCGAGTATAAAAGTGTGCACCTTGATGCTTTCCTACAACCCGACCATCTGATGATGAAAATTTTGAGTGCCACTGATGATAATCCTCCAACCCGACCATATTCTTCATGCGATCAAACTCTCTTTTTGCCGCAATTCCATTTGCGTCAATCTCTACCACGTCGCCTTCCTTAACCTTGAGCTGCTGCTGCAAAAAATCAGGCAAACTCACATGGCCAATAAAACACAAGCCTTGGCTATCTTTCTTTGTCGCCGTGGCTAGGCCGCCTTCGGCGGCCAACCTCCTCACCTCGGATTTTTCCAAATCCCCGATAGGAAACAACGCCTTGCTCAATTGAAACTGATTCAACTGACACAAAAAATAACTCTGATCCTTGTTCTTGTCCAACCCACTCATCAACCGATATTCCTCCACCCCGTCAACCAAAACAACCTCCTTGCGCACATAATGTCCCGTGGCCACAAAATCCGCACCCAACTTCAAAGCTTCATCCAAAAAAACATCAAACTTGATTTCGCGATTACACAACACATCCGGATTGGGCGTCCGCCCCTTCCCATACTCCTCAAACATATAATCAACAATTCGCTCCTTGTAAATCCCACTCAAATCCAAAACCTGAAAAGGGATACCCAAATGTTCGGCCACCAACATCGCATCGCGACTGTCTTCGATCCATGGGCACTCATCCTCTAAAGTAACGCTCGCATCGTTCCAATTCCGCATAAACAAACCAATCACCTCATGCCCCTGCTGCTTTAACAACAAAGCCACAACGGAGCTATCCACCCCGCCACTCATTCCCACAACAATGCGTGCCATGCCACAAAGTTCGGGATTGTTTTGCTAAAATCAGTATTTACCCATCCAACGACGAATTCCCCACTCACCGCCAAAACTCAATACGATGACCATCAACCAGAAAACCGAATCCCACCAATGCTGATTGCTCAATTCCCGCCGCATCACCGGCACCTGATTCAATTTCTCTGTCAATAACTTGCGAAACGCATCAACCTCGCCAACCCTGCAAAATCCACCATCCGATTTCGTTGCCAACGATGTCAGCAACCCATGATTCGCCTGCAAATCCATCATTTCCATCGGTTGATTCACCACAGCAATCTGTTTTTCTACATTCGTTCGATCGATTCCACCCGCCGCAATCAGATTATACTCCCCCTCCGCCAAACCCGACACAACACCACGCCATCCGCCTTTGTCTTTTTCTAGCGACACCTGCGTCAATTCATCACGCCCCAATTCACCCACTTTTCCAATGCTCAAAGTTCTTTGAATCGCATCATCAAAATCACCCGCCTTGTCTCTACAAATCACGCGAACAACCACCTCCTCCGAGAGATCAAATTGCTGTTTGGATATCGAAATTTCCAAGGATTTTTTTGCCGATGATCCAGCCGCCAACAAACCCGTCATTCGCCTCACCCAAGCGTCAAACACCTTCCCTTCACCATCCTTACGATCTTCTAAACGCCAGCGCCAAATACCCTCCCCAAAAAACATACCTACCCCCGCATTCCCAACTTTCCATGTGCTCATCAGCGGCAACTGCGTTGTCGCACCACCCCACTTTTGCCATAATACCGCCGAACTACCCATGGGCGATGCCAATTTCACCACCGGCGATTTTACAGGCGGCATATTCCCCCATCGCATCCCCTCTTCCGCCGCAGGACTCCAACCAGAAAAACCCTCATTCCACTGCGGTTGCGCATCTTGCCAAATCGATGAAACCGATCCCCAATTCACGCCAAAAACACTACCCAAACCACCCCATTGCATACCCGGAGTTGCAAAAATCCATATCGCCTTGCCGCGATTCAATTGACCCGACAACCAGTCTAAATCCGATTTATCCGTCCAATTCCATCCATGTAAAACATAAACATCCGCATCGTCCTTTCTATCGTTCTTGGACTTTGCGACGCAAGTAAACTGACCTTCACTGCCCAAAGCTCTGCCAATGGCCGAAACATCGGGATGCGGTGCAGCAAACAAAATCTCAACCTTCTTGCGCTCATCCACCACCTTCACATATTTCGTTTGACTGTTATTTACAAGATTCAATTCTCCTTTTAATGGTGTCACTACAATACTCACCCGCTTTAAACCCATCGATTTTGGTTTGATATCGAAATTCACTCGCTTCCAATCCGATGTCGACGCAACCGACCAAATCAAACGACCCACTTCTTCCTGGCCAACCAAGCATCGAACAATCACAGACTCACCAGCCAATTTAACCGCACGGA
Source organism: Flavobacteriales bacterium (assembly GCA_947464515.1). GTDB lineage: Bacteria > Bacteroidota > Bacteroidia > NS11-12g > UBA955 > UBA955. Next base: position 3,696 of record CANHXF010000029.1, on the reverse strand, counting down.
TACTCGCCTCCACCGCAAAAGAATTACCCAAAAAAACCTCCTCGTTACAGAGCAATCCGCCCACCGAGGCATCAATTCTGGGCGATGTATTCCCCGAACCAACGGCGATAATTGGCGTATGCGGTGGCAACGAACCAACCAAAGGATCAAGCCCTTCATTTATAATCCCATCGGTCATGATCACCATTCCACCCAAAGGCGCCGTTACCGACTTTCCAGTAGCATGGCGCATTACGGCCGAAAAATTGCTCCGTAACCGATCCTTGGCCGATACAGAATCTCCAGAAAAAACATCGTGGGCAAACCCAAAACGCTGAATCCGCATTTTTTTCATCGAGGCGAGTTCTTCGGACATCGACTTCCATTGGACCAAAGATCCAGAATCAATAGAAGCGCTTCGATCTTCGTAAACCAACAAAACGGGCGTCTCTACCTTTTCCTCTTGTAGTTGCCACCAAGGATTGAATAACAATAACAGAACTCCAGCATATCCAAGGACGCGTAATGCAAAAGCCACCCACCAAATTTGGGAGCCCCGATTGCGTAAAATTTTATAATAATGTAAAGTCGACAGCCCGATGGCCGCCAAAAGAACAATCGTCCAAGCCCAAACTGGAATGCCTAACATGCCGAATCCAGTGGAAAATTAGAATTATTTCTTTACAAATGAAATCGTTTGTACTTTGTCAACAGATTGACAACGAACGAAATACAAACCGGCTGTCAACTCAGAAACATCCATACGGCCATCAATCGGCGCAGAATTCTTTACAACGGCACCCTTAGAATCAACAATATCAAAAGTAGCATTGCCCAAAGCAGAAACATTTAAGACATCCATAACTGGATTGGGATACACTTGCACCGCTTCAGTAATCCAAGACTTTGTTTCGGCACCCCAACGCACGTTGATGTTCCATGTCACCGTATCCATATCGGTTGGATTCTCATAATCAAACACCAAATACTGCACTTTGGCTATTCCGGCCTTGCCATTTGGAAACACAGTGATCTTCAAAGACGCTTCCATATTGGTGGACACTGCCGCCATCGTATCTTGTGTTTTAAAGGTTGCATAGCAATTTTTGTTATCGCAGAACGACACATCCCAAAACATAGGATAATCAACCAGGAAACTCTTGTAACCAAAAACCATATTGGTCTTTTTCAAATTCTTAAAGTGGATATAACAATCCATCGGATCGCTTGCGTTGGGATAAAAATCATGCACCTTTTGCTTGTCCTGAATCTCAAAGCCCTGAGCCGAAGAAAAATTCATTGCGCCAAACACGATGGCCAACATAAACACCAATTTCAAACCGATTTTTTTCATTAAATACAAAAATACAAAATTAAACGGACATCACATTCATGGCAGTTCCTAAAGCGTTGCGAAGGGCTCGACCAATGCCGAGGCTACCAATTCGATTTTAACGAATCTTCGACAATAAACCGTTTTACAAACGTGTAAAATCCATCAAATCATCCACCACACCACCAAACATCGCATCACCCACAGGCAATTCACTCCGCTCCTGTCCCCTTCGATACCAATACGATACGATGCCCGCCCCCATTCCACCTTCCACGTCCGTGTGCCAAGTATCACCCAAATACACCGCCTCCTCAGCACAAACGCCCGCTTTATCAAGCGCCAAAGCAAAAAACCGTGAATCCGGCTTTGCCATCCCCACCGCTTCCGATGTCATCATAAAATCAACGTATTCTCCAATCCCCGACACCGCGATTTTCGTCTGCTGCGTATTCTCAAAGCCATTGGTTAACAATGCGATGTGATACTTTTTCTTCAACTCAGCCAAACATTCCAAAGCCCCTGGCATCATGCGCGTCATGATCGGACAAATCTCCAGATACTCTTGCCAAACATTGGCAGGTTGCAGGGCCGGAGCGACCCCCATCGCATTAAAAGTATCTGTAAAACGCGCCGTTCGAAGCACCTCTTTTGTCACTTCGCCCTTTTCGTAACGCAGCCAATAGGCAGCATTCACATCTTTGTACAACGACAGAAATTGATCGACATGAAAATCGCAATGTAGATGCAGTTCATGTCGATGATATAGCTCTTTGATAGCCTCTTCAGCATTCGCATCAAAATCCCAAAGCGTATTGTCGAGGTCTAGAAAAACCCATTTTACCGCTTCGGAAAACGCCTTCATCCCAACACTTTATCGATTTCAGCGCAAAGGGAATCATAGATTGCACCCACTTCACCGATGCCTTGAACCCCTTGATATTTACCTTGTGACTGATAAAAACCTTGTAAGGGAAGAGTCTTGTTTTGATATTCTTGGAAACGATTTCTGATGGTAGATTCGTCTTGATCATCGGCACGACCGCTACTCTGACCGCGAAGCAACAAACGCTTAACCAACTCATCTTCATTCACTTCCAATCCCAACACGATACTGATTTGGGTATTAAAATCGGCCAACATCGCATCCAACGCTTCGGCTTGCGGCGTTGTTCTGGGGAAACCATCAAAAATAAATCCTTTGGCCTCTGTATGTGCAAGCATGAAGTTCTTAACCATTCCAATCACAACGGCATCGGGCACCAATTCGCCTTTGGCGATGTATTCGTTGGCTTGATTGCCGAGGTCAGTTCCGGCTGCGCGCTCCGCGCGCAGCAAATCCCCGGTGGAAATATGCTGTAAGGAATATTGTTCCAATAAACGCTCACTTTGCGTCCCTTTTCCCGCCCCTGGAGGGCCAAAAATGATCAGATTTAACATAATTTAGGTCGGCAAAAATAAACATTTATCCCATCGCCGCACATAAAATTCAAAGCACTATCCCAACAAGCGATTCTTCCATCGCTTCGCACGCTGCTTTAAACCACTCACCGTCATGGGAAATATCCATCGATACCGCTCATTCCAGACCAAATAATTACGTATCGAATGGTATTCATTGTAGACAACTGACGGAGCCATAGAATCACCGCCTGAAACAACTGACGCATCGTTATTATCCCCCTTCAATCCAACCGCACCGGCCGACTTCAAACGAAATATCGATCTCACATACTCCGTTCCACTCACCAACCCAAAACCTGCCGATTCCATCAAATATCGAAGACTACCCAAGGTAAAATGATACGAATGCGCATTCTGATAATACTTCATCACATCCATCGAATACCCCTTGTGAATATTCTTCAATCCTGGCACCTCAATATACACCAAAGTCTCAGTCCCGCTTACGTTTGCGATGCTCTTCATCTCGTCCAACGGATGCAAAATATGCTCCATCACGTGGGAATAAATCACCAGGTCCGGCGTAAAGTCCAAAGCCAGATCTTTCAACATACAAACCCGCAAATCCAACCCATGAACATCTCTGCCGTAGGCCACGTATTCCGAACCCAAATCAATTCCTATCACGGAATGACCTTCACTCCTAAAAAAATCTAAAATACCTCCCGCACCACATCCCACCTCAACAATTTTCATCGCATCGCGCATCACACCGGCACCGCGCAAAAAATCATGAATTCGTCGACCCTGATTCCGCTGTTCAGCAAAAAAATCATCCGTTGCCCTCTCCGATCCTACATATAGCGGTCGATATTCATTGTCGTAAAATTCACCATACGCCGCATCCGTCATCCTCGGCGAAGTATACACCATACCGCAACCCTTACATAGCTGCACTGAGAAGAATAAACCATAGCGAT
>CANHXF010000028.1 GCA_947464515.1 Flavobacteriales bacterium | reverse complement strand
GTGGGTGAAGCTCAGGATAAATAAGGCATTTATCATGGAGAATGGGCCACATATCGAATGTGAATTAATAAAATGGGGATCGGTGAAATATATCCAATCCTTGGCGTTGCGACATGAGGTTTTGCGAAAGCCTTTAGGAATGATATTTGATCCCGCGATATTTCCGGAGGAGAAGGGTGATATACATTTGGTGGCCAATCACGGCGACTGGTTGGTGGGTTGTATGATACTTACAGAGGCTGGCAATGATTTGAAAATGAGGCAGGTAGCAGTTGCCAATAAATATCGTAGAAATAAAGTCGGTGCGCGTATGGTTGCCTTGGCAGAAGTAAAAGCCATCGAAATGGGTAAGCAAAAAATGGTTCTACATGCTCGAGATTCTGCCCTAGATTTCTATTTATCGCTCGGTTATAATATTGTAGGAGATCAATTTGAAGAGGTGGGGATTCCGCATCATCGCATGGAAAAGTCCTTCGTCTAAGCGAATAGAGTTTTCCCCGATTTTGGTGAGCATCGACAAAGAATAAACTATCTTTGTAAAACATACATTCATGGAGATATTAATCACGGCCTTTCAGTTTATTTTAGCTTTATCGATTCTAATTACCTTGCACGAATTTGGTCATTATTGGGCCGCCAGAGCATTTGGTATTCGCATCGAGAAGTTCTTTTTGTTCTTTGATGCATGGAATTTTAAGTTGTTCAGCTTTAAACGCGGCGATACAGAATACGGTATGGGTTGGTTGCCATTGGGCGGTTACGTGAAGATTGCCGGCATGATGGATGAGAGTTTGGATACCGAGCAATTGAAATCGGAGCCCCAGCCTTGGGAATTCCGCAGTAAACCGGCATGGCAGCGTTTGATTGTGATGGTGGGCGGTGTAACCGTGAATTTGATTTTGGGGATTTTCTTGATGATTTCATTGACCTATTCGCAGGGGGAGTCCTATATACCAAATGAGTCGATCAATCAAAAGGGCGGTGTTTATGCCAGTCCGGTGGCTCGTTCTATGGGCTTTGCAACTGGTGATAGAATTATCGCTTTGAATGGTCAAAAAGTAGAAAATTTAGATGCCGAATTTGGCAATCCATCGTTTTTGATGGCGGATAAAAAGGTGGTTGATATTCAACGTGCGAAGTTGATGATGGTTGCTAGTTCTGATTCTACTCAGCCAGCATCGACTCAATATTCCTATTATGATACCACTTTGGTTTTGCCTGAAAATTTTGATGAGTTGTTGTCGAAGAAGTCAGACATGCCATTCTTTGCACCTCGTTTATCGTTCGTTGTAGGGAAACTCACCGGTGGCGGAAACGCTTATAAAGCAGGCTTTGATGTCGGCGATGCGATTCAAAAAGTAGAAGGCAAGGATGTCCTATCGTTTTTTGAATTCAAAGAGACTCTAGTGAAATACGCTGGTCAAAGAATAAAAATGCAAGTGAAAGACACTACCGGAAAAACCACAGTGTTAACGGTGGATGTCAATGCGGACGCTACCATCGGATTCCAACCCAAATTCTCAGGTTTTGAAAACGATGAAAAAATCATCAAATATGGTTTGGGCGAGTCGGTGAACAAAGGTGTCTCTCGTTCTTTTGGTTTGATAGGTGCCAATGCCAAAGCTTTGGGCAATGTGGCTTCAGGTAAAACAGATGCTTCCAAATCATTGGCCGGTCCTGTGGGAATTGCTCAGATGTTTGGTGGTACTTGGGATTGGGTTAACTTTTGGACCCTTACTGCGATGCTCAGTTTGGTGCTTGCATTTATGAATATACTTCCGATTCCTGCATTAGATGGCGGACATGTGATGTTCTTATTGTATGAAATCATCGCAAGAAGACCTGTTTCTGAGAAGGTTTTGTACGTAGGCCAAGTCATTGGAATGGTAATTTTACTTTCTTTGGTTGCGTTTACCTTCTGGGTAGATATCGCCAGAGCTTTGGGAATTTAAAATGCAAAATGCATTCGAGTTTTTTGGACTAACGCCATCCTTGAATTTGGATGCCAAAGAGCTTCGGGTCCGGTATATTGATATTCAGCGCCAAGGTCACCCCGATTTAAAAGGCGATGATAGTACAGAGATCAATGTAATTGAGCTCGCTAATCGTTTTTATGAGGAGTTGCGCACGTCACGCGGCGTTGTAAGGTCATATCTTATTTCGATGGATATCGTAGACCTAAATCAAAACAGATTGCCTAAAGATTTCTTGTTTGAAATGATGGGTTTGAACGATGAAATCGATGAAAAACACGCAGGTGATTCGGAGGCAGGAGAGAGGGCAGAAGCGATGCTGGATCAAGCAGAATTAGAGTTAACGGAAGCATTGACTTCATTAAAAGATTTGTCATCCCCCAATTTAGATGAATTGGTAGAATGGTATCAAAAATCGAAATATTTGGATCGTTTGCGCAAAAATTTTCTTGGAATAGAGGAGATTTAACAGCATAAATGTAATTTTACCACTCCATGTCAACCCGCACTCAACTAAAGAATCATCAAGAAATCCGTGTCATTTTTCAACGGATGGCTTTAGAAATCGCGGAATCTTTTGCCGATCATGGAGATTTGTATTTTGTAGCTATTAACGAACGAGGGATGTCGATTGCCCTTGAATTAAACCACGAATTGGATCGTATTTTACCCGATTGTAATATTTCATTGGGCAATGTTCACGCCTCAGAGGATTATAAATGGGAGGGTATTTTGCCCAATATGGTGGCTATGTCAACCCCAGTTATTATTGTGGACGACGTAATTCACTCGGGTGGTACGGCGATGCAAGTTTTGGTTGATTTGTATGAGCATGGCTTTGAAATTATTCGCACTGCATTTTTAGCTCAACGCGAACATAGAGATTATCCAATTCAGGCAAATTTTGTGGGTGTTTCTATCGCAACGACATTGCAAGAGCATGTATTTTTTAACAATGAGGATCCTGGAGATCTGAAATTGTATTTGATTTGATTTTCAATTAGTATCGTATTGAAAATTTACTTGTCATTCTGACAACTCTTTGCTTCATTTTTTGTTATTTTTGAATAAGTGAAAATGCGCTACTTTTTTTTCGTGCTATTTTGTTTGCTGTTTGGTACGGCAAAAAGCACGCATATTGTAGGTGGCGAAATGGGCTACAAGTATTTGGGTAACAATCAGTACAGAATTCGCTTAGATCTTTATATCGATTGTAAGAACGGCAATCCGCAGGCCATTTCATCCGATGCAACCGCATTCATTGGGGTATTTAACGGCCAAACAAGAAACATGTTGGGTGGCTACCCAAAACAGATCAGCAGACAAGGTCCCAAGCGTGTCGTAAAAACCAATTACAATTGCATCGTTCAAGCCCCTAATGCTTGTGTAGACCAATATTGGTACGAAGTCACCTTTACGTTACCTCCCATTACTGGAGGATATTATATTTCATTTCAGCGCTGTTGTAGAAATGGTTCAATAAATAATTTGGTGGATCCAGGTGGAACGGGTGCCAACTACTGGACATTAATCCCTGATGCAAGAACTTTATCGAATAAAAAAGAGAATAATTCAGCGGTATTCAAGGAATTGCCTCCAAACTTTTTGTGTACCAATACGCCTTTGAAATTTGACCATAGTGCGACCGATGAAGATGGAGATAGTTTGGTTTATGAATTGTTTAGACCTTTTACAGGTGGAACTTCAAACATGCCACGTCCAGATCAAGGTTCTAATGGTGATTTGCAAATGCCGCCTTTTTCTCAAATTTCTTGGAGCGGAAGTTACATTGATACCAATCCGATTGATGGAAATCCTCCGTTGCAAATTGATTCAAAGACGGGCTATTTGACATTAACTCCAACCAAAACGGGTCAATTCGTTGTAGGTATTTTGGTGAAGGAGTATCGAAAAGGTCAATTGATTGGCATAACCCGACGGGATTATCAATTCAATGTACAGAGTTGTGTGATTGATGTTGTTGCATCGTATTTTGTGCCAACGTTTATTTGCGGATATCAGTATAAGTTTCAGAATAAGAGTACTTCTGCGCAGCGGTATCATTGGGACTTTGGTATAGATAGTTTAAAGACTGATACATCTAATTTGCCGAGTCCAACCTATACCTTTCCTCATGCTGGCAAGTTTAAGGTGAGACTTTACGCATACAAGAATAAGTGTTTGGATAGTTTTGTAGCTTATGTTACGGTGGTTGAGCCTTTGAAGCCGAAGTTGCCGGCCGACACGATTATTTGTCCAGGCGGTTCTGTGAAATTGAAGTCGAATATTAAGGCGGATGCCTACAAATGGAGTACGGGTCAAACTACAGATTCAATCGTTACAAAATTGGAGGGTTGGGTTTATTTGGATGTGTATTCTAAAATTTGTTACTGGCGGGATTCAATGAAAATCACCATAGACAGAGCGATCGTTAATGCACAGGGTGATACCACCATTTGTAGCAATGATCCAATCAATAGAGATATTTTTGGAGCCCCGGGAATGGCAAAATACACTTGGAGTAACGGTGCAACCACAAGAATTACAAATGTTAAGAAGACCGGTAAATACTATTTGATTGGTGAGACAGTAAATAAATGTAAATCTTTGGATTCCGTGACGGTTTCTCAATATAGCCCTGTGAAGGTAGATGTTAGGGATACTACAGTTTGTCCTTCAGTTGTTGTGACATTTGATTCTAAGATTAATACGGGTGGAAATACCGCAGTTGTCTGGAGTGATGGCGCATCGGGAAGAACCGCAAATATTTCAGCGCCCGGCTTGTATTGGGTTAAGGTGACGGTTGGGCTATGTTCTACTAGAGATTCATTTACGATTAAGAATTTCCCTAACGAGTTTAAAATGGGTAAGGATTTGAGGTATTGTGAGAAGATCGATACCACATTGACAATCACCTTGCCTAATGTCACCAAAGTCGTTTGGAACAAAGAAGTTACGGGACCTGTATTCCGATTAACAACACCGGGAAAAGTTGTTGTTGAATTGTATAACTCCAATAACTGCCCAGAAAAAGATTCAATTGATGTGAAGTTATTTCCCAATCCCATTGTAGACTTGGGGCCCGATACATCACTGTGTTTGTCGGAGACGCCAACCTTGGATGCGGGACCGGGAATGATTTCGTATCTGTGGAATACCGGAGCCACATCGCAAAAGATCATCGGTTACGATAGCGGTTTGTATTGGGTAAAAGTTAAAGATCCAGAAGGATGTGTAAATCGCGATTCTGTGAATTTGAATAAGCGTAAGGATGCTTTTCCATCGATCATTTTTATGCCAAATGCATTTACTCCGAACGGCGATGGACGGAATGATATGTATCCGATGAACCAATATATGGTGAAAGGGTCGTTGTATAATGTGAAATTATTCAATCGTTGGGGTGAGAAAATTGCTGAGTTTACCAATCCAGATATGAACTGGGATGGCAATATCAATGGCAAGCCCGCGGCGGAAGGGGTTTATATTTTCATGGCCTATTGGATTGGTTGTGATAATGAGAAACGTTCGTTACAGGGCAATTTTACATTGCTTCGCTAGGGTAAATATCCCTAATTTGAGGTATAGATTTTTGAGTGAGTAATTTTGAGGTATGGGAAAAACAGTAATAAAAAATGCGAGGATCGTTTCAGACAATCGAGTGTTTGAAGGAGATTTGTTAATTCAAGACGGATTGATTCATCGGATTGATTCTTCTATCGATGCAAACAATGCTGATGTTGTAGATGCCAATGGTTCATTTGTTCTTCCTGGTGTTATTGATGATCAAGTCCATTTTCGTGAGCCTGGATTGACACACAAAGCATCGATTTTTACTGAAAGTCGCGCCGCATTGGCTGGAGGAACCACTTCCTACATGGAGATGCCCAATGTGAATCCGCAAACTGTTACCAATTTGCTATTGGAAGAAAAGTACGCTGTGGGTGCAGTAAATTCAGCGGTTAATTATTCATTTTATTTGGGTGCTACCAATCACAATTTGGAAGAAATCAAAAAAGTGAATCCGAATACTGTTTGTGGTGTGAAAATTTTCATGGGAAGCAGCACGGGTGATATGCTCGTTGACCAACCCCATGCACTGGAAGGACTTTTCGCCCATTGCCCAATCCTAATTGCTACCCATTGTGAAAATGAAACGCGCGTAAAGTCGAGATTTGCAGATGCAGTGGCAACTTTTGGTGAGGCTATTCCGCCGAATCAGCATCCAATCATTCGCGATGCCGAGGCTTGTTATTTGTCATCTTCTTACGCCATGGAATTGGCGAAGAAACACGATGCGAGATTACATATCCTTCATATTACATCGGAGAAAGAAACACACCTTTTTAGAAATGATATTCCACTTTCTGAGAAGAAAATCACTGCTGAAGTTTGTGTACATCATTTGCATTTCTCGGATCGTGATTATGAGACATTGGGCAACTTAATCAAATGCAATCCAGCCATTAAGACCGAAACGGATCGCGCTGCATTGTGGGCTGCTTTACTAGACGATCGGTTTGATGTGATTGCGACAGACCATGCGCCGCACACTTGGGAAGAGAAACAGGGTAAATATGCCCAGTCGCCATCAGGTTTGCCATTGGTGCAGCATTCCCTTTCATTGATGATGGATTATGTAGTAGCGGGAAAAATAAGCATCGAAAGAATGGTAGAGAAAATGTGTCACAATCCAGCGATTTTGTATCAAATCAACAATAGAGGATACCTGAGGGAAGGTTATGCTGCCGATATTGTGATGTTAGGTAAGAACGATCGTGCAGTGAATAAATCTGATCTTTTGTATAAATGCGGTTGGTCGCCCTTGGAAGGACATCAGTTTACGTATCAACCAGAAAAGGTGTGGGTGAATGGGGTGTTGGGTTACAATGGCGGGTTGACGGAAAACTACAATCCTCAGCGATTGCTTTTTAACCGCGGTTAATGGAGTTTTGAGCGCTTGACGAAGAAAGCAGTGAGTGCTTGCTCAATGGGCTTTGATACATCGGCGATGAATGAATCAATCCCCAACTGAATGCATTTGTCGTTGAACTGCTTATTCCTTTCCGATTCAATTTTTTTGTAGGCCATTTGAATTTCATCGGGTTGTAGTTTGATGGATTCATTGGTTTCTAAATCCATGAATTTTATGGGTCGATTGCCCGATGCAAAATCCAGATTCAGCTCTTGTTCTTCGTGTTGGATTTGCAGAAGCAGCACTTCACATTTTTGAAATCTGAGCATGGCCATATATTTCCAGAAGGAGGCCTCGGCTGCCGCCTCGGCCGGACCCCACAAAAAATCGCTCAATATCACCACCAATTGACGTCGGCCTACATTTAATATGGCTTCCTCCATCGTTTGATTGACCGCGGAAGTATTGATTTGTTGCGTGGAATCGTTGCCAATCCATAGGGGTGATAAAGTGGTCAATTGTTGCTGGTAATGTCCCCTAGTGCTTTTGCAAGGACTTCTTTGATAGAATCCACTTTCATTGAATAGGCCCAACGAGAAACTGTCTTTTTGTTGTTGAAGTAGGCCTCCGATTACAGCTGATGAAAGGGTCCCAAATTTTAATTTTAATTCCTTTTTCTCCGGAAACCGCATACTCGCTGAGGTATCTAGCCAGATGTGCGCCTTTAAATTCGTCTCCTCATCAAACTGTTTGATGTATTTTTTGTCGGTTCGAGCCAACAACTTCCAATCAATATTCTTTACGCTTTCCCCAGGATTGTAAGGTCTGTGTTCCGCAAACTCTACCGAAAATCCTCTGAAAGGACTTTTGTGCAAGCCCGCAATGAATCCTTCCTTGGCGGCATTTGCCAAGAGTTCAAAATTTGAGTAGGATTGGATTTCTTCGAGTAGCACGGAAGGTAACGCTTGAGGAATTTGGAATGACTTACTGTTTGAGTACGTTTATGTGGTGCAGGAGTCATAAAAAAGGCCGGCGAGCCGGCCTTTTTTAATGCGTCTTTTCAAATTACAATTGCGCCTCAATCTTAGATGCAATGTTCTGTTTTGGAACTGCGCCTACGATTTTATCAACCAACTGACCATTTTTGAAAATCAATAAAGTAGGAATACTGCGTACACCGTAGGTCATTGAAATATCCGGATTTTCATCCACGTTCAATTTACCAATTACGGCTTTGCCTGCATATTCATTTGAAAGTTCATCGACCATTGGACCGATCATGCGGCAAGGACCACACCATTCTGCCCAAAAATCTACCAATACGGGTTTGTCTGATTGCAATACAACTTCAGTGAAGTTACTGCTAGTGAATTTTTCTGCCATTTTGCTGATTTTTTATTATTACGAATTTATGAAATTTATACGTGTTAAGGGATAATTTCTTTCATTTTAGCAACACCAATGCCAAACAAGGCGTAGTCATAAAAAACGGGGTCGTGAGGCCGGAATTCGCGCAATCTGTCGGTCAATTCCATACACGACTGCCAATCTGACTTATCGCGATGTAACAATCCCATTTCAATGGCGATGCGTTGCACGTGGACGTCGAGCGGACATAATAGTTCCGACATCGATACTTTTGACCAGATACCAAAATCCACAGGAGATTTTTGACGTACCATCCACCGAAAATACATATTCAAGCGTTTACAAGCACTGCCCTTTAATGGGGAAGCTAAGTGTTTGTCGGTTCTTCTTTCATGCGGAAAAGCCGCCCAAGCCGATTGAAAAGCCACAAGTGCTTCGTGAACATGAGTCCCAATTGGTGCCTGTAGAACAGCTGGCGTAAAAAACAAATCCTCCAAACTCAGCGCAGTCTGATAATGCTGCCTAAAAAATGAAATCATCGATACCACATCCTCGCCATTCAATGTTCGATGCACAAACGACTGAAATCGTTTTAAGTCAGAAGGCTCGTGCTGCGTAATGAAATCGAAAGGTGCATCATCCATCAATAGCATGAGTTTCTGAGCACTCTTGATAATTGTTTTACGCTGTCCCCAAGCCATAATCGCCGCAAAAAATCCAGCAATTTCAATGTCTTGCAGTCGAGAATATCTATGTGGAATTTGAACTGGATCAAATTCAATAAAAGCGTTTTCTTCTACCTCTTTGGCCCAAAAATCCAATAAATCCTTGATTTCGAGGTCTGTCATTGCGATTAAACCTTCGCCAATGCGCCTTCTAGGTCAGCAATCAAATCGTCCACGTGCTCAATACCCACGCTCAAACGAATCAAACTGTCCTTCAATCCATTGGCTTCGCGCTCTGCCTTAGGAATACTGGCGTGCGTCATCGTTGCTGGGTGACCTACCAAGCTCTCAACACCACCCAAGCTTTCCGCCAAAGCGAATAGGTGTGTGGATTTCAAGAAGGTCAAAGCCTTTTCAATCGCATCATCTTTCAGCGTGAAAGAAATCATCCCACCAAAATCCTTCATTTGCTTTTTAGCCACCGCATGATTGGGGTGAGATTCAAAACCAGGCCAATAGACATCGCCTACTTTGGGGTGATTTTTAAGCCAATGTGCGATTTTTGCTCCGTTTTCGCAATGACGTTGCATACGAATATGAAGCGTTTTGATGCCTCTCAATGTCAGAAAGCAATCCATCGGCCCAGGGGTCGCCCCGCAAGAATTCTGAATAAATGCCAAACGATCCTTGAGATCTTCACTAGAGGTACACAAAACACCCATCACCACATCGCTATGGCCGTTGATATACTTTGTAGCGGAATGCATTACGATATCAGCGCCCATTTTCGCAGGATTCTGCAAATAGGGAGAAGCGAAGGTGTTGTCGACCACCACGATGCTGCCAAACTCATGTCCAATCTGAATCATGAGCTCAATATCAATGATGCGTAACAACGGGTTTGTAGGCGTTTCCACCCATACCATTTTGGTTTTCGCATTCATCACGGCGCGAACGGCCGCTTCATCGCTCATGTCAACAAAATGAAACTTGATTCCGTAATTAGCGAATATTTTGGTAAACAAGCGATAAGTTCCGCCATATAAATCATTGGTGCTAACTACTTCATCACCAGGCTGTAACAATTTTGCGCAAGCATCCACCGCACCCATTCCAGTACTGAAACACAAACCATAATTGGTACCTTCCAATGCTGCCAAATTTTTCTGAAGTACGTCGCGGGTTGGATTTTGGGTCCTGCCATATTCATATCCTTTGTGGTCGCCAGGCGCCGCTTGAACATAGGTGCTAGTCTGGAAAATCGGAGTCATGATTGCACCTGTAGTTGGGTCAGGCTCGATGCCTGCGTGCAAAACCAACGTTTCTATGTGATTTGATTTCATGGTGTTCTTTTTAATTAGGTTGATGTGAATTCTCTTTTGATGATGGTAAATGTCTGCAAGTCTAATGAAACGATGCCGAATAAATGCGAAATTACGATTTACGTTCGATGTCTATCAACACTTCTTCCACGATGCGCGGAAAATGCTGACCTTCAAGTTGATGGATTTTTTGGGCGACATCAGAGGCTGTATCACTCGGGAGTACCTCACATTTGGCTTGATAAATGACAGCTCCTTCGTCGTAATGCTCATTGACCCAATGAATCGTAATGCCTGTTTCATTTTCATGGGCGGCCACAACCGCTTCATGGACATGCATTCCATACATGCCTTTGCCACCGAATTTTGGGAGTAGGGCGGGGTGAACATTGATTACATGAGGGAATTGTACAAGCAAACGCTGGGGGAATTTCCATAAAAAGCCAGCCAAAACAATTAAATCCGGATTGTATTCGTTCAAAATCGCATCAATCCGATCCCCAGTTTTCCATTCTTCCTTGCTGAAAAGTTCGCAGGGCACGCCCAGTCTGGATGCACGCTCAAAAACGCCAGCACCGGCGACATTGCAAAAAATCGCAGTGATAAGGGTTGATGTTCCTGCAAAGTGATTAACGATATTCTCTGCGTTGCTGCCGCTACCGGATGCGAAGATTACAATTTTCACTGAGATAGGCTGAATTGTGAAACCATGATTTCTAACTCGCGCATCATGCGATTTCGGGGTTGGTTGGGAGCGAAGATAAAAGCATCAACCGCAACATGACGGTGGTTTGCAGTATCCCTGATAACGCGCCTTATAAATGGACCACGTCTGTTCGTGTTTAATTCCGTTTGCCAGCCACTCATCCAAAATTCCTGTCCAAATGGGCCGATTACTGTCCATTTTCTAACAGGGAATTGACCGCTTTCGCTGATTTCAACCCAAGTGCCTTCGGCTGTTTTTAAATATTTCTTTGTCAGCGTGTTTCGTGCTG
>CANHXF010000027.1 GCA_947464515.1 Flavobacteriales bacterium | reverse complement strand
TATTAGGTCTGTGCCGCGATGCTGCATCGTTTAGAAAAATAAATTAACGACGTTTGAGGCTGTACTTCTCAATTTTATTGTACAAATGGCTTCGCTGAATGTCGATTTCTTGTGCGGTTTTGGCCACGTTCCATCCATTTTGAACCAATTTCCTTTCGATAAATACTTTTTCGGCCCAATCTCTGAAATCTTGAAGCGTTTTATAATCATCGACCACGCCAAAGGGATCCGCGCCGCGCTGGGCAGGGTTTGAGAACATATAAACGTCTTCCCCCGAAATTTTATCGCCACAAAGAATCACCAAGCGTTCAACTACGTTGCGCAGTTCACGAATATTTCCGGTCCAATTGACATCCTGCAGGGCTTGATAGCCATCGGGAGTAAATCCTTTTAAAGGAATGCTATTCTCGTCGCAGATGTCTTTCAAGAAATTGTTGGCAATCAGCGGAATGTCTTCCACACGCTCATTTAGGGTAGGAACATGAATCAGGATGACGCTCAGTCTATGGTAAAGATCCATTCTAAACTGGCCCTTTTCGATTTCCTCGAGCAAGTTTTTGTTGGTAGCGGCTACGATGCGCACGTCGACCTTGATTTCTTTATCGCCGCCAACCCTTGTGATTTTGCCTTCCTGAATCGCTCTAAGCACTTTTGCTTGGGCGGAAAGACTCATATCACCGATTTCATCTAGGAAAAGAGTTCCACCATGGGCTTGTTCAAATTTGCCGATGCGTTGTTTGATGGCGGAAGTAAAGCTACCTTTTTCATGGCCAAACAATTCACTTTCAATCAATTCAGATGGAATGGATGCACAGTTCACTTCAACCAGGGCCATATTGCCGCGATTGCTTTTTTCGTGCAACCAACGAGCGACCAATTCCTTACCCGTTCCATTTTCGCCGGTAATAAGGACGCGAGCTTCGGTAGGGGCTACTTTTTCAATCGTTTCTTTGATCTTTCCGATGGCGGGAGTTTCACCGATGATATCGAAAGTCTTGGAAACTTTTCTTTTGAGAAACTTGGTTTCGGTAACGAGGTTGTTTTTGTCGATGGCATTGCGGATAGAAATCAACAATCGATTCAAATCCGGTGGCTTGGTGATGAAATCATAGGCGCCTTTTTTGGTTGCGTCGATTGCCATTTCCACGTTGCCATGACCTGAAATCATAATGAATGGCAGGTCTGGTCGTAGGGCTTGGGCTCGGTCTAGGAGCTCCATGCCGTCTATGCCGGGCATTTTGACATCGCACAGAACGACATCGTATTCATTCTTTTGTATGAGGAGTAAACCTTTGTTGCCGTCATCGGCAGTGGTAACGGTGTAATTCTCGTATTCTAGAATTTCTTTGAGGGTTTCGCGGATCGGCGCTTCATCGTCGATGACCAATATTTCAGCCATAATAAGTGTATAGATTAGGATACAATGATACAAAGAGAGAGGAGGAGAACAAGGTTGACTTTTCCACTACTTATGCTCTTTTTGGTGTGATTTTTTACAGGGAAGGGATATGGAAATCAACCCTAATTAATATTAATGGGAAGTGAAGCGACGAATAGAGTGGACACAAGGTTGCCTGAATTGTCATTATTTGATAAAATGTTTGGCAATGTGGGGATTTTACATGATTTTTGTTTTTAAGAGATACTCCAAAATAGGTATGAATAAACATTTACTGGGAAGATTTGTGGCTTTGATTGCTTTGGTGGCGCCTTTGGCGTTAACAGCGCAGACGGATCCGCTTTTCACGCATTTCACATTTAACAAGTTGTTCTATAACCCGGCTTATGCAGGGGCGTCGGGTCAATTTTGTTTAAATGCAATTAACCACCAGCAATGGTTAGGTTATGATGATGAGTCTCCATTTCTTAAACCACAAGACAATCAATTTGGCATTGAGAATAAATTGGATGCGGCGCGCAAAAACATTGCACCGGTAACACGTGGTTTGGGATTCTCTGCGCCAATTATGGTAAAAGGAAACAATATGGGAGGAGCTTTTTTCTCGTTGGTTACGGATCAAATTGGATATGAGACGGCAACTTACATGAAGGGGGGCGGTTCTTTTGCCTACACAATGAGTGATGGATCTAATGTTCGTTTGGGGGTTGATGTAACCAATTTGACAAAAACTTTGGATGCATCAAAACTGAGATATCATGATCCAAATGATCCAATGATTCCAACAGGAAGTCCGTCGGACCAACATATGACCTTCGGAGCGGGTTTGTATTATTCTAATCCAAACATTGAAGATGGCGCGTATTTGGGTGTGTCTTCTACGCATTTAAATCCTCAGACTTTTAGTTATGGTCCTTCAGGAACGATAAATGTGACAACGAACCGTCACCTATATATAGTAGGGGGGTATAAAAAGAATAATTTCATGGGTAATCCATCATTGAGTTTAGATCCAGCGTTTTTAGTGAAGACGGTAATGGGTAAAGGTGGATTGGTTAAGCCTCAGATAGATTTACAAGGTTTGGTTACCTGGAATAGTTTATTTGCTGGTGGTGCCAATATCCGTGTATATGGCTTAGGTGCGGAATCGGTTTCATTGATTCTAGGTTACTATCCTCCGCTGTTGGGTAACGGTCCCATGAGCGATCAAAAGCTTCGTGTCGGTTATTCATACGATTTAACGGTGAATCACATTTTACGTAATTCTGCGGGTTCGCATGAGTTGCAAGTGAATTACTGCTTTATGTTTACGGTTCCTGAAAGGCCAGTTCGTGTATTCCGTCACCCACGTTACATGGAGCGTTCTCCTGAATGGGATTAATCAAAAAAATATTTATCCACATAAAATAAACATTCGATTTTGTCGTTTCATAGATACCGAAAATAAATAAAATGTTGATTTATTCAAATAGAACTTTATTTTTGCAATCTTAGAAACAATACGCAATATCAAAACTGCATAATGAAAAATACAGTGATGAGTCTCTTCACAAACAACGAGTTCGCTAAGAAAGCTTTGAATTTCTTGGGCAATCGAACCTTACGCAGGGCTGCGATCGTAGCTTCTGTAATGGTCTATGCATGCGGACCAGCCGATACCGGTGATTTGACCGGTGTTCTAGGCAGACGACCTTGGTTTCACCCCCAGCCTCCGGGAATGGTATACGTGAAATCAGGAACTTTTCACACAGGACAAGGAGGGCAGGATGTATTCAATTCCTACTTGGAGCCTAACAAACAGATGACCATAACTGGTTTCTGGATGGACGAAACAGAGATCACAAACAACGAATACCGTCAGTTTGTGAATTATGTAATCGATTCATTGGCTAGGATCATGTGTGACGACGATGAATATTACTTCCCAGAAGATGAGGAGGGCAATCGTTTGATTAACCCTTATCGCGAAGTGGATTGGTTGAAGCACAAGGAGGAATTGGCTGATATGTGGTATCAAGGAGATGAGCGTTTCCAAGGGAAGCATCAAATCGATACTCGTAAGTTGATTTACCATTTCATGTGGACGGATTTTGATGCGGCTGCAAACCAGGATCGCGACAAATACAACCCAATGGATCGTAGTAAATTCATGCGCACAGAGGATGTTTTGGTTTACCCAGATACATTGTGTTGGGTACGTGATTTCACCTATTCATATAATGAGCCAATGGCACAGGTGTATTTCCACCACCCAAAATATGACGAATATCCAGTTGTCGGTGTTTCTTGGCATCAAGCCTATGCTTTCTGTCGTTGGAGAACTGACCGTAAGACTGCATATTGGGAAATGAATGGATATCTACCAAATACGCATGACTTCCGTTTGCCAACTGAATATGAGTGGGAGTATGCTGCTCGTGGCGGTCGTATCGGAAACAAATATCCATGGGGCGGACCTTATGCTAGAAATAGCAAGGGTTGTATGTTAGCTAACTTTAAGCCATTGCGCGGTAACTATGGTGTTGACGGTGGTGTTTATCCCGTTCGTGTTGATAGTTATTTCCCTAACGACTTTGGTTTGTATAACATGTCGGGCAACGTAGCTGAATGGACACGTACTTCATGGGATGAGGCTAACAATGCTTTTGCGCACGATTTGAATGGTGAATCTTATAAATTCATCAAAGAAAGAGGCAAAGAAGGCACACGTCAGGTAAAAGATATTCCGATCAACGAGAAGCGCAAGGTGATTCGCGGTGGATCTTGGAAGGACGTCGCTTACTTCATCGAAAATGGAGCTAGAACCTACGAATACCAGGACACTAGTAAGTCTTATGTAGGTTTCCGTTGTGTTCAAACATACATTGGTCGTTCAAACACCGATCGTAAATAAGTTTTAGAATAAATTCAAATTTGATTCGTTAAACATTCAACTAACTATAACAAAAATAAATATGAGCAACAAGAGTTTCTTTGAGACAAAAAAGTTTAAAACTACTATGAACTTCGTTTATGGTATGGGTGCTGCGGTAGTAATCGTGGGAGCATTGTTTAAAATTTTGCACTTGAAAGGTGCAGACATTATGTTGTCGGTGGGTCTTTTGACAGAAGCCGCGATTTTCGTAATTTCTTCTTTCGAACCTGTGCATATGGATCCAGATTGGTCTTTAGTATATCCTGAATTGGCTGGTGGTGACCCAACTGAATCAAAAAAGAAGTCTTCAAGTGGAACTGTTACTCAGCAATTAGATAATATGTTGGCTCAAGCGAAGATTGGTCCAGAATTGATCGAAAGCTTAGGCAATGGTTTGTCGTCTTTGAGCAATAACGTAAAAGATATGGGTACTTTGTCAAATGCTGCAGTTGCTACAACTGAGTATGCAGAAAGTGCTTCAAAAGCGGCAAAAAACATGAATTCAATTGCAGATAGTACTGCAATGGTATCTGATTCAATGGGTAATTTCTCTGCAGGTTTGCAGGGTGCTTTGACGAACATCAATTCAACTGAAGCAGCTACTGCTGAGTTTGCTGGTGAGTTGTCTAAGTTGAATCGCAATTTGAGCAATTTGAATTCTATCTACGGTAATATGTTGAGCGCTATGGGCGCTAGCAAAGCCTAATCCATTTATCTAACCCAATTTAAAAAGGAGATATAGATAATGGCAGGTGGTAAAGTATCCGCACGTCAGAAGATGATCAACATGATGTACCTCGTGTTGACAGCGCTTTTGGCACTTAACGTATCTAAAGAAATCATCAAGGCATTTAACTTGATTGAAAATTCTTTGGATAATTCTACAAAAAACATCGTTCAAAAGAACAGTGCAGTATTGGGTTCATTGGTAAAAACTGCCGCTGAAAACAAAGCTGCTGCTGCTGCAGTTTCATACTGTAATCAAGTGCAAGGTTTGAGCAAAGCTTTGATTGATCGTTTGAATGGTATCAAAAATGAATTGTTGCTTCGTTCTGGTGACCAGAAAGATCCTAAAATGGGTCGTAAGCAAGAGCCTGAAGCCATGTTGGTGAAAGGTGGTGTTGCTGAATTGGCACAAGGTGATAACATGGAAGTTCATGGTAACTATTTCATGAAAGAGAATGAGGGTAAAAATGGTTCTGAACTTCAAGACGCAATCAACAAGGCTCGTATCGAGATGTTGAATGTTATGAAGAAAGCATCAAACGACCCTATTTTGGCTGCCTCTCCTGAAACAAAGAAAATGTTGATGGACCGTATGAAGGCAATTGAAGAAAAAACTTCTTTGTATGCCAACAATACGACCAATTCTAGCGGAACAGAGCAAACTTGGGTATCAATGTATCTTGAGCATTCTCCTTTGGCTGGTGTATTTGCCATGTTGAGTAAGGTAGAAAACGATTCTCGTTCAATGGAAGCAGAAGTTATGCAAGCCTTGGCTGAATCTGTGAATGCTGCAGATTACAAGTTCGACAAATTGATTCCTGTTGTTTCTTCATCTACTTCAGCTGTATTGACAAACCAAACGTATGAAGCGAACATTTTGTTAGCTGCTTATAATTCTAAGGCTCAAATGGTTGTGACTGTTAACGGTCGTCCAATTGAAGTGGTTGATGGTGTTGGTAAATACAAAGTAACGAGCTCATCTCCTGGTTCTCAGAAATACAAAGTAGGTATTCAGGTTCCTAAGCCTAATGGTGGTGGATCTGACAACTACGAAACGGAAGCTGAGTATAGTGTATTTGCTCCTCAAGCAGCGATTTCTGCCGATGAGTTGAATGTATTGTATGTTGGTTTACCTAACCCAATTTCTGTATCTGTGGGTGGTGTTGATCCTAAGAATGTGAGTGTAACTGCCGTAGGTGGTGGCGTGAATTTACGCCCTGCAAAACCAGGTCAGTTCAATGCATTGGTTCCTGTTCGTAATGGTAATGAGTGTTTGATCAAAGTAACTGCAAAGTTGCCTGATGGACGTACCGTTTCAATGGGAGATAAGAAATTCAAAATCCGTAACGTTCCTCGTCCTGTATTTAAAGCGGGTAGTGTTGGATTCAGCGGACCTATTTCTTTGTCGGCTTTGAAAGTTCAAGCGAATGCAGTTGCTGCTTTGGATAACTTCGTTTATGATGGTGTTAAATACGATGTATTGTCTTATCGTTTTACATGTATCGGACGTCGTACCAATGGACCAAAAATCATGACGGCTAACGGTGCATCGTTGTCACCTATTTCAACATTCTTGAAAATGTTAGGACCTGGTGATTTGATTCAGTTTGACCAAATTAAAGTAATCGGACCAGACAAAACCCCGAAATTCTTGGATAACGTGGGTGGCGCAGTTCAATAATAGAAAAAACTATGAAACGCATTTTATTCACACTCGCATTATTCACGGCAGCCGGATTGCAAGCGCAAGACTGGGGTGGCGGTTGGGGTTCTACACCAGAACCTGCAGCTAAAGGTGGTAAAACACCACCATCAGCACCAGCTCCTTCGGAAGCAACTGGTGAGCCAAAAAAGGATGTTGAAATTGTGATTCCTACAATTGGAACACACTACGATGACCCAACGGTTCCTCATTATGAGCCAGAATATGTGAATCAGGATACCAACATTCGCAATTTGCAAGGTGTTGTTATGCCTCGTCCATATTTGCGTAACGCGGATGTTAAATTCCGTAAGCGTGTATGGCGTGTGATTGATTTGCGTCAAAAGATGAATCGTTCTTGGACATGGCCTAAGAATCCTATTTCTCAAGTGTTCTGGGAATTTGGAACCAAAGGCTTGTTGCGTGCTTATGCTACGGATTCTTTTAACCGTATCATGACACCAGAAGACATTATTCGTACTACTTCAGAAATCATCACAACTTCAAAGCAACGTCCAGGATCTGATGATCCTACGGATTTGGTTGATACGTCTTTCCCTGAATATTTTAGCTGGGATTTGATTCAGAAGTTTGAAATCATGGAAGATTGGGTTTTTGATTATAAGCATGGTGAGTTGAAGCCGATTATCATTGGTATCGCTCCAATCCAGCCTAAAATGATCATGGGTCAGTCTTATGATGTGAAACCTTTCTGGTTGAAAATGGATGATTGTCGCCCTACATTGGCTAAATCAGAAGTATTCAATAGATACAATGATGCTATGCGTTTGAATTGGGATCAGCATATCAATCACCACCGTTTATTCGATAGTTATATCGTGAAGACATCTGAGTGGGATGATAGATACATTACCCAAAAGCCTGAGTTTAAGCAAGATGGTTTGGCTTCATTGCTTCGTGCAGAAGAAATCAAAAACGACTTGTTCATCTTTGAGCATGATTTGTGGGAGTATTAATCTTACATAATTGATATTTTAAAAATCCCGAAGGCAACTTCGGGATTTTTTTTGTCCTATCCTAAATGGCAATCATTTGAATTTATTCCTAGGATTCCTTTGATTTTCCTAGAATATTTCGTATTTTTGCCGTTCGTTTTAGTAACGATGTT
Source organism: Flavobacteriales bacterium (assembly GCA_947464515.1). Classification (GTDB taxonomy): domain Bacteria; phylum Bacteroidota; class Bacteroidia; order NS11-12g; family UBA955; genus UBA955. The sequence continues at coordinate 3,379 of CANHXF010000027.1, read as the reverse complement.
CGATAAAGCGGAAGATCTAATCATTGAGTTTGTCAAATTAAAAGATGGCAAACACGCGTTTAACTTCCGAGTTGACGAAACGTTCTTTGAAGAATTGGGGAGTGCTGAGGTACATAAAGCCGATGTGGAAGTGGAAGTCTTGGTTGACAAAAACGTTAACTGGATGCATTGTCACATCGACATACATGGTAGCATGACAGTTGATTGTCACCGGTGTTTGGTGGATATCCCTTTGGGGATTGAAACGAAATATTTGTTGATCGTTAAATTGGATAGTCATGAAACTGTGGATGTAGATCACGAAGATGAGGGAGTAGAGTTAATCTACTTACGTCCGCATGATTTCGAATTGAGTATCGCTCGCCCCGTTTATGAAACAAGTCTATTGGCTTTACCTATGATTAGGAATTGCGATGATTTGGAGATTAAGCCCTGTGACCAGGCAATGATTCAGAAACTAAATACGCTCAGCGGAGAAACAACGGATGAAGTTGTGGATGCTCGCTGGGAGAAATTGAAACAACTAAAAAACAAATAACCAAGGAAATGGCACATCCTAAACGAAAAATATCCAAAACCCGTCGCGACAAACGTCGTACTCATGACAAAATTGAAGTCCGTCCAATGATCGCTGATCCAGTAACTGGTGATGTTTCATTGTACCATCGTGTAAATCTCGAAACAGGAATGTACCGCGGCCAGAAGGTAATGAAGGGTCGCAACGATAGCTAAAATGAGAATCGGTATTGACGCCATGGGTGGGGATTACGCCCCATTAGAAGCCGTCAAAGGTGCCTCATTGGCCGCAAAGGAGTTGAACGGCGTAGAACTAGTTCTTTTTGGTTCTAACGACGATGTTTTGCGTGTATGTGAGAGTGAAGGTATCGATTCCAAGATTTTTACTATTATTGATACGCCGGATGTCATTGAAATGGCAGATCACCCGGTTAAAGCCTTGGTTTCAAAACCCAATTCTAGTATCGCGCAAGGTTTCTTGCATTTAGCTCAAGGTAAAATTGATGCATTTATTAGTGCCGGTAATACGGGTGCTATGTTGGTTGGTTCTATTCAATATTTGAAATTGGTAGACGGATGCGACAGGCCCTGCTTAACTGCTGCTATTCCCCGTGTCAATATGAACCCTGGTCTTTTGTTGGATGTCGGTGCGAATGCCGATTGTAAACCAGAACATTTAGAAAAGTTCGCACTCCTAGGTAACTTGCTTTATTCCATGTTGTACAAAGTTGACTCACCAAAAGTGGGTCTTTTGAACATTGGAGAAGAAAGTGAAAAGGGAAACCTGTTAACCAAAGCAACGCATCAATTATTGGCTCAAACCCAAGGAATTAATTTTGTTGGGAATGTGGAAGGTCGCGATATTTTTGGTGATCTCGCCGATGTTGTGGTTTGTGATGGCTTTAGTGGCAATGTGATCATCAAAGTATGCGAAGGCATGTATTATCGCTTGGTGAAACGTGGCGTACAAGACGATTATTTAGATCAATTTAATTTCAAACACTACGGTGGAAGTTTGGTTTTAGGTGTCAATGCACCCGTGATCGTGGGTCATGGCATTACCAAGTCTGAGACTTTCTTTAAGATGATAGAGTTGGCGCAGGATGCGGTTGAAACGCAATTGACAAGTAAAATTCAAAAGGCGATGAGCCGATTTAATGCTGCGCAAATAGAGACAACCAGTTAATTTATGAAAATTACAGCTGCCATCACTGCGGTGGGTGGATATGTTCCCCCCAAGATTCTTACCAACGCGGATTTAGAAAAAATGGTTGATACCAACGATGAATGGATTCGTTCAAGAACTGGTATCACGGAACGTCATATTTTGGATGAACCTGGAAAAGCGACGTCTGATTTGGCTGTAGGAGCGATTTTACCCATGTTGGCCAAGAGGGGAATAGAACCTTCTGAAATTGATATGATTATTTGTGGCACGGTTACCGGGGATCATATTTTTCCCGCTACTGCCAATATAATAGCAGATAAAATTGGAGCTGTTAACGCATGGGGCTATGATGTCAATGCGGCTTGTAGTGGTTTCTTATTTGCCTTAGTAACAGGATCGAAATTTATCGAAACAGGTACTCACAAAAAAGTTTTGGTTGTGGGTGCTGATAAAATGAGTGCCATTACCGACTATACAGATCGCAATACCTGTGTGTTGTTTGGTGATGGAGCGGGTTGTGTTTTGTTAGAACCTTCCACCGATGGAATGGGTATACAAGATTCAATTACGCGGGTGGATGGAAGTGGACGTGATTTTTTAATTCAAAAAGCAGGTGGTTCAATGTTGCCACCGAGTCATGAAACCATCGACCAACGCTTGCATTATGCCTATCAAGAGGGCAAAACGGTATTCAAGTTTGCTGTAACTCGTATGGCTGACGTGAGTTTTGAAATCATGGAGAGAAACAACCTTTCGGCGGATGATATCGCATGGTTGGTACCTCACCAAGCCAATTTGCGAATCATTGATGCAACAGCAGATCGCATGGGCTTGGACAAGAACAAAGTGATGATTAATATCCAGAAGTATGGCAATACCACTTCAGGAACTTTGCCTTTGTGCTTATGGGAATGGGAAAAGCAATTGAAAAAAGGCGATAATCTAATCCTTAGTAGTTTTGGTGGTGGCTTTACTTGGGGTAGTATTTACCTTAAATGGGCTTACGATACCAATTAATTCACTTTTTGTATTACACTGCGATAAATAAAGTCGCCCTGGAGGTCAATTCCCCCACAAAATTCTTCTGAGACTAATTGTAAATTTGGGTGTGTATCCAATATTTGCTTGATGTTATCTTCATTTTCTGCGGCAAACACAGAACAGGTTAGATAAACGAGATATCCACCGATTGCCAGGCTTGGCACTACGTTTTGGATGATGCTCAACTGTTTTTCCGCAAACGTTTCAATGGTCTGTGAGTCGAAAAAGTGAATGTTTTCTGGGTTTCTACGCCAGGTGCCGCTACCGGTGCAAGGGACATCGGCGAGGATTACATTGTATGTTTGATTTGGGTTTTTACTGTTGCTATTATCTAGATATCCGTTTAGTGATACTGTAAATACAGTGGGCTTTTTAAGTCCAAGCAATTGAAATCGGTCTTTGAGATTGTCTAAGATATTGGATCTCACATCAGAGCAGGTGAGGTTGGTTGTTGGGAATTGCTGTAATAAAGATATCGATTTTCCACCCGCACCAGAACAACAATCCCAAACGGCGCTGTTGGCATGGCAAAAAGCGGCCATCGGTTGGTTTGACCAATTCATGGCAGTTTGCGAGGAGATGTCTTGAATGTATGCATTTCCATTTTCTACCCAAGGATTCAGATTGACTTGTGCCGATACGGCTAGGGCATTA
>CANHXF010000026.1 GCA_947464515.1 Flavobacteriales bacterium | reverse complement strand
GAAAAGGGTCGTTTTTTTGGTATTGACACCCACGGCGACGATGATTTTGTCGAACATATTGCTCGCGCGATTGATGATATCAACGTGTCCAACGGTGATTGGGTCAAAGGTTCCGGGAAAAACGGCAATCTTGCTCATGGCGTTTGGGTTAATTGGGTATATCAGAAATCGAGGTGTTTTGCGATTATTCTTTTGCGAATATAGTCATTGTGGTACTGCCATATTCCTTTTTCAATAATTCCTGCTCAGCAAATACCAGTTGGGGTTTGTGTTCAATGATCAACCAGCCTTGATCAGCGAGAAGGGGCATCAAAATGGAAACTAGGCCTTGAATGTCGGGCATATCATACGGTGGATCGGCAAAAATGATATCAAATGCGGGCATGGCCAGGCCTAACTTTTCAATCGATTTTTGGGGTGTAAGGGCATCGCCGAAAATAACGTGCCATTGGTTGAGCTGCCAACTTTTTTGGATGGCTTTTTGATGCGTGATATTTTTCTTGTCCTTGTCGATGCTAAAGACATTGTTCGCCCCGCGCGATAGAAATTCCAATGCGATAATTCCGGAACCGGAGAATAGATCCAATATTTGGGTTTCAGCGATTCCCTTTTGGTGGTTGAGGGTATTAAACAACGACTCTCGCACTCGATCCGTTGAGGGTCTAACGTGGTTGGCAAACTGGGCAGGGATGATTCTGCTGGTTAATTCGCCACCGGTGATGCGCATGTGGAAAGTTTAATTAGCGGTGCAACGATGTGCAATAGCGGGGGAACTTCGGTATTTGACCAAGGAAATTGTGGCGTTGAAACTTGAACTTGAGGCACAAACTTGTGCATGGTTTGTTGCGCGGCGACAATTTGAGAATGATCACAATGCACGGTGAGTGCGAATTGGTCTTGTTTTAGTTTACTATCGTGAAATGGCAGTAAACCGAAATAGAGGTGTTCTTGAATGTTGCTGCTAGGGAAAGAATTCGCAAAACAGATGTCGCCATTTTTATATGCAATCACAATCGCCGTTTGGTCGTGGAACCACAGATAAGAGGAGTATTCCGCAGCAGTGGCAAATTGTTTTGATAGGGCCAATAATCCTTCGGCTATGTGCAATTTGGATTGTGAAGGCTTTAAGGGTTGATGCTTAGGCTTGGGTTCAAAAGCCAACGTCATTTGATTTTGGATGTTTCGTTTGATGGGTTGCATCATTCCAGGAATTGCCGTTTCGGAAAATAGGGTCGGCAACAATTGAAACCCACCTTCCAAATCTACCCATATCACATTGTCTTCCAGTTGATTAGGATGTTTAACAATTTCGTATCCTAGGGCTGTATTGTTTGGTCCCAATTTTAAATAATGAACGGTATCATCGTGGTAAACACCCCAAACCTGCTCACAGGGTGAGGGACTGGGAAGTGTATGAGACCATAAAATATTCACAGTGGCAAAGGTAGTTTAAATTGCTAAAACACCGTTCCTACGCTCAGTCGCATGCGGAAATTGAGATAGTCATCGCCGGGTTGAACTGCGTTTCTCCATATTGGGAACTCCACCTTCATATTCAATGGCTTGCTTCCGCGCATGGCTTTATTCTTGAATAGGACGTTGAAGTTTTTTAGGTTCACATTCGCTCCAAAACCTGCATCGGCGAGAAGACCGCTGTACACCGACTTGGTTATCTGCTCACTCACAGAATTTTTGCTCGTTAATGGCATACCGATGCAACCCGCATCTCCAAAGAAGTAAGGGTTTACGGCAATGATTTTTACCTTGGGCACCCATTTAAATAATGCTGTGATATCCCAATTGGCGTTAATGGCGGCACCTTGATTGCCTCGGAAAAAGGCGAGAATCGTATCGGAGCCATCGGCTTGCTTTACTGACTTAGGGATGCTGTAATTATCGAATCCTCTTAAGTTTAGTCCGCCATTGACTTGAATAGATTGGCTGACGGCGCTTCTGCTTGACTGATTCGCATTCCAATTGATCATGCCAAAATCTCTGTAAATGTCATTGTTAAATGATTCTTCGGGATTGGCGTTTGCTGCGTATAAAACGGATTCGGGTGTTGGGTTAGAGCCACCGCCATAATAGCCCACGGTGCGTATGCGCAAATTTGTCTTTCCGATGGGTTGATAGTGTTTCCATTCCATTTGAACAAAACCATATTGTGTTTCACTCCATGGTGATGACAATCGAACATCGCATCGAACATTACCCGATCTGCCCCATCCGGCATAAGCTTGCTGAACGAAAAGATCGAGGTGAATATTGCTCAAATAACTCCAGCGGTTGGCGGTGGGTAAATATCCGTTTAATGCGCTTTGTTGCGGGAAATATGGGTCTTTGCCGCTCAAAACACCCACTGAATCCCATGGGTTGTAAAGGGAATTATTGCGATTCTGGGAATTTAATTGGGTATAATATCGCCGACTCATTTTGCCAGAAATACCGTAGGTGGTTTTCCCTGCCTGATCAAACCAACCCATTTCATTGCTGTTGATTTCGTTGTACAAAAGAGATTTGAAGAAATAGGTTCCGGCACCTCGGGTTTGGTGTGCGAACGACATCCGGTAATTGAAGGCGGTAGATGGATTGCTATACTTTGACCCGACGCCGGTTTTTGCCCAAGCACCAAGTTCAAATTGCTTTTTTCTGCCTGCATACTGACCATCGATGATTCCTCCAACGAGAAGACCACTGGCTCCGTTAATTCTTACATCTGGACGACCTTTCCATTGGTATACACCTAAGTAGCTCGTATTTGCGCCGTTTCCAAGATCCCATCTCCATTCGTTTCGATTCTTCCACACATTGTCGGTCCGATTGATGTCGGCCAATCTACCACTTCGATCCAACCAAACCTGACGTAACTCTCCCTCCACGGGCATGTCGATGTCGAAGGTATAAGTGGTCCTCAGCTTATCCCAACCAATCCAAGGCCTAAGGTTATATCTACCGGGTTTTTGGTATTGATTCACAGGGATTGTAATGGAGTAAAAAACATCGCTGGCCAAGATCGCTTTAGAGTTTTTGGGCATTTTGGCGGTTTTTGGCGCATCACTGGGGCGGATTAAAAAATCGATATCCACGGGCATGACCATATCTCCGTTTCTTGCGATAGTAACACGGTAGCGATTGGATTTTGGTCTCAGAGGCGTAATTTTTTTGATGCCATAGTCGGCGGCTTTGGTGGAAATAAACCACTGATCGAAGAAGGTGTTTAGGTCGGTTTGCGCGCTTTGGGTCATCGTATTTCTAAAATCATCGATGTAAGGGTGACAGAATTTCCATTGACTTACATAGTCTTTCATTGCTCGCAGAAACACCGAATCGCCGAGGGTATACTGCAGGTTATAAAGCATCGAAGCCGTTTTATAATACACGTGTTTATAGCCACCACCATGTCCAGTTGCTGAATGAAATTCATTGCTATGCGTTTCTAGACTTTCGTCGGTCCCGTCGATGGCATCTTCCATATATCCGGAAAAGGCGCGTTTGAGTTCGGGTTGATTTTCTTTGGTGAGTTTGCGCATGCACCAAGCGGTAAGGAATTGGGTAAATCCTTCGTCGAGGGCGGCGCGATATGTTTCGTTGGACCCTATCATCCCAAAGAACCAGTTGTGACCTACTTCGTGTGCGATGAGGCTTTGGTGGCTTGGGTACTGACCTCCGTCCATGGTAATCATGGGGTATTCCATACCATCTGCGGCATCTGCACAAACGATTTTTGGGTAATCGTACATGCCGAAATCTCTACTATAGGTAGCGATGATTTTGGCGGTAAACTGGGCGGTTTGTTGCCATCCGGCTGCGTTATTTTCTTGGGCGATGGCGACGCATTTTACGCCTTTCCATTCTACTTCACCTATGCGATAAGTGGGATCGGCGGTCCAAGCGAAATCGTGGACATTATTGGCATGAAACTGCCAGCGCTTGCGTTTTCCGGTTGCGGGGATAATGACGGAGGGTTGAGATCCGATGGGTGTTTCTTTGAAGTTCGAAATATCAATCTGCTTTCTCAGGGCGGTTGGCATGGCTTCGGCTTTGTTTTGAAGCAGGCCGGTGGCTTCCACGATGTAATGATTGGGCAGGTCTAATTCCACATCAAAAGCACCATAGTCGCCATAAAATTCTTTTTCAACGTGTTGATCTGTTTCCCAGGTGAATTTTCTATCGTAGACACATATCCTTGGATACCAATGGACCCCATTAAAGTGTTTATAGCCATGGTGGTCGTACACTTTCATTCTGCGGCGTACGCTTCCTCGGTCAAAGTAGGTAGTGAAATCGATATAGAAATCTAAACTTTCGCCACTCTTTAGCGGTTGGGGAAGGTCGATTTTTAGGAGAGTATTTTGGATGGAAAAGGGGATGGATTGACCGTTGATTACTACGGAATGTACGATGGTTCCGAGTTGTTGTGCTTCGTATTGGCCGAAAGCGACTTTGGTTTTGTTGATGCGATACAATTCATCCACGAGGCTTCCGGGTTGAACGGCATTTTGATATAGGTGAAAGAAAGCTTGATGGAGGGTGTTCGGGCTGTTGTTGGTATAGGTGAGCTTCTCCGAACCGTTGATGAGTTCTTGCGTGTCGTTTAGGATTGCTTTGATTTGATAATAAACATCTTGTTGCCAATATCCCTCGTAGGGTTTTTTATTTTTCCAGTAGTGTGGGTTTGATGGAAGTTGAAAATCGTTGGTGGCTGTGGTAATTGATGTGTTAGAATTTCCCCATGACTGTGATTGATATTGGGTATTGGGTATCGGGCTATTGTCGATGGCTCCTTGGCTTGCATCATTCTTTTGAGGATCATTGGCGATTTGACCTCTGACTGTTGGAATAGGGGCAAAGAAGAATAGCCAAAGAAGGCATATTGATGTAATTCGAGAAAATTTGATGTTGGGGGTTGTTGGTGAAAATAAACTGGAGATATGGAGTTTTTTGTCGGCCATAAAACGAAGATACTTAGAAAACAGAAAAGGCCACCCTTGGGTGGCCTTTTCTGTTTTATGCAAAAATTTATTAGTATACCAATTTAAAGTCTACGCGACGATTTTTGGTTTTACCGGCTTCAGTTTTGTTGTCAGCCAAAGGCAATTCTTGACCATAACCAATTGCGGTCATACGCGCTTCAGATACACCACCAGCAGAAAGGTAACGCTTAACGGCATTGGCACGATCTTGACTCAATGTTTTGTTTGATTCAGGCGTTCCGTTGTTGTCGGTGTGACCTTGAATTTCAACGCTAGCACCAGGATAAGAATTCAACAAGGTAACCAAATCATCCAAGCTCTTGAAAGAACTTGCAGTGATTACAGCTTTACCGGTTTCGAAATTGATTCCTTTTGCAGCCAAAGCAATTTTTTGAATTACTTCTTTTTTGATTTCAGGGCAACCTTTGTTAGCAATTGCACCTGTTACATCAGGACACTTATCGATGTTATTGAATACACCATCACCATCAGTATCAGGGCAACCTTCACCAGCGATAGCACCAGCTAGGTTAGGACATTTGTCTTTACGATCTTCTACACCATCACCATCAGTATCAGGGCAACCACCGAAAGCGGCTAAACCAGCAGTTGTTGGGCAGGCATCGTCTTTATCAGAAACGCCATCACCATCGGTATCAGGGCAACCGTTGAATTTAGCATCACCAGCTTGGTTAGGACAGGCATCTAATTTATCTTGGATTCCATCACCATCGGCATCAGGACATCCTTTGAATTGTTCAGGACCTGCAACATCTGGACATTTATCATCGGCATCCAAGATACCATCTTTATCTGTATCAGCAGGACAACCTACGCTATCAACAAAACGACGGTATTTGGCTTCGGTATTTTTACAAAGGTCATATTTGTCTGGAACACCATCTTCATCTTTGTCTTTAGGCTTCTTAACAGAAGTTCCCATTCCTTCACCGATGGCATAAGTAAATCCAACTGCGTGCAAAGCATACATGTCGTTCGTGCGCCAAAGTTTATGAACAGCAATGTTGTTGACTGGATCTGGGGTACCACCATTGGCGCCATCCCAAATATCACTCATTGTATAAGTAGCAGTAAAGCTGTAACGCAAACCAATACGCTCAGTAAGGTATACGTTCACACCGAAAGCCCCTTGAACGGCACCGTTCATATCAGTAACGGCACGTTTTTTTGTTACGTCGGCATAAAATTCATCTTGAACATAAGCATCTGGACCCCAGGTTGTCTGAGTGAATGCATAGAATCCACCTACTCCCGCTTGGAAGTAAGGGGCGATTTTTGCATCTTCAGGTAGAATAGAACCATTGTTCAATTTGTAACGAGCGCCAACAGTAAGATCCATGGTATTTGCACGGAATGACTGCCATTGGTATTCTTTTCTCAAGTTAAAACCTTCCCATTTGCGGCTATATCCAATTTCGCCGAAACTGAAGTTTGTTACTAAATCCAACGCTGGGCTTACATAGTAACCAAAATTTACTTGACCCCCTTGGTAGTCGGGACGACGTGCGAATCCCATAGATGAACCTAGGTCACCCATGTATTCACGAATACCACCGCTCAACTCAAGTGAGTGAGTTCCTGGTGATTGCGCTTGTGCTGGCGCAGCAATTAAGCATGCAATAGCGGCGAAAGCAATTGATTTAAAGTAGTTTTTTTGCATATAAATAACTTAAAATGATGTTTTTAGTAGTTGACAAATATAGGAAAAGTGACCCGAAAAAAAACTTTTTTCACAAATTTTGCCCATTTTTTACAATTGCGCGATTGCCCAATTTTTTATTCTAGGGAGTAAGGCTAGTTATAAACGCTAATTATATTGGCAGTTCGTTGGATTTGATATCGCGCCAATCGGCCTTTTGTGGGCCCTTCCAATGGAAAACCGTTGAAACTATATTTTGAATTACAGCAGGGTTGAAAACCAGTTCCCGTTGGCGTTCCACACTGAATTTGAATCGAAATGGAATCTACCCATACCTTGGCACACGCATCGAGCGGTTGAAATGCGCAACCTCGCTCAAAGGCATACCAGGTGTCGTCGTAATCGTGGATCACCAAAACACCTTTAACACCCCCATCAAAGTACATGTAAGTACCAGGGTTGGCGAGGTTCATATAGCTCGACAAATTGAGATCGATATTTAAGTTCACCGGACCCGTAGGTATTTTCTCGGTGGTTTGATTACTTGGATTACAGCCCCCGAAAATTAGCGTTGTGCTCAAGGCAATTATAATGAGCAAAGTTGACAACCAAATTCTCTTTGGATGCATCATTCCTCGTATTTATAAAACCCTTGTTTTGTTTTTCTACCATGATGACCGGCATCCACTTTCTGCTGCTGTATTCGGTTGGGACGGAATTTTGGATCTTGGTGGAATTGTTGATACATGGAGCTGGTGACGCTAAAGTTGGTGTCCACGCCAATTAAATCCATTAGTTTAAATGGCCCCATTTTAAACCCGCTGCTTTCGAGTAAGCGATCAATTTGTTCAAGGGGAGCTACGGTTTCTTCAAGGGCTTTAAGCGATTCAACGTAATAATGCCTTGCCACTCGATTTACGATAAACCCGGGGGCGTCCGCCGCGTATACTGTCTTTTTGCCGAGTGATTGAGACCAGTTGAAAGCTTTTTCTGCGATGCTCTGATCCGTTGCAACGCCTTTAATCACTTCCACCAATTTCATGATATGCGCCGGGTTAAAAAAGTGCACTCCCACCAGCCTTTCTGGGTGTTTTAAGCCAGCGGCAATTTGAGTGATGGGTATACTTGATGTATTTGTTGCAAAAATGGTCTCCTGGGAGTTGATGGTCTCTAAAAATTGAAAAAGTTCTTTCTTGATGGGTAGTTGTTCCAATACCGCCTCAATAATAAAATCGGCAACCAAGGTTGATCTGTCTGGCGTAGACGAGAGTAATTCCAAACTGTTATCCGCATTTTCACGACTGCATTTGCCTTTGGTAACGGCAATTTCTAATTGCTCTTTGATGTATTTGAGCCCGCGCGCAATGGCCACCTCATTTACATCGAACAAAACAGTTGGATATCCAGCCTGAATACTACACAAAGCGATGCCTGAACCCATCACACCGGCGCCAACAACAGCAACTTTCATCATGATTCAAAGATATATTAAAGTATGCGTTTTGAGATTATCGACCGCGAAGCCAACTTTGGGGGTTCTGTTTTTCTTGACCTTCCCAGATTTGAAACTGCAATACTGCTTTCCCATCGTCATCGGTCATCACTTTTCCAATATGCTGATTCATTCGCAGTACCTGACCTTTTTCAACCAATACAACAGAAAGGTGAGCGTATACGGTAAAGTATTCACCGTGGTTTACAAGAACGGCTTGACCTTGGCCGGGAATATTTAGAATGGCACTCACGGTTCCTTCAAATACGGCTGAGGCAAGGGCCCCTTTGGGCGATGTGATATCAACGCCATTATTTACCGTGGTAATTCCTTCCAAGTCGGGATGTTCATGAACCCCAAAAGTTTGAGAAATAAATCCACGATCCACGGGCCAGGGCAGATTGCCACGATTTTTAGAGAATGCACCTCCAATGGCTCTGGCTTGGGGTGAAAGCGTATTTTCGTTTGCACCGCTATTCCCCTTACCAGCTCTGGATTTGGCAGCAGTGGTAGAAGCCCGCGCTTTCCGTTTGCGTTCCGCTTCAATTTCCTTGGCAATTAATCTACTGATTTCGTTATTCAATCGGGCGATGGCTTTTTCGTTGCTACGTATCCGATCTCTCAACTCGTCTTCTCTCCCGCTGAGCTCATGAACCAAGTTTTGCTTCGATTTTTTATCTACTTCCAACTCCTTGGTTTCACTTTCATTCTCATGCATTAGCACCGATTTCTCCTGCTTTACCCCTTCTAATTGTCCTATTACCTTGCCCAAGGCCTGACTTTGGGCGATGATGGCCGAAATTTGATGTCGGCGGTACGCAGATATTTTCCTCAGATATTTCCAACGTCGCATCGCCTGAGAAATGGACTTCGACGAAAATACAAAGGCAATCTCGCGACCGCTTTTTCGGGTTTTATAGGCTTTGAGAACGGTTTTTCTAAGCTTCTGTTTCTGCAGGTTGTTTTCCTGTGATAAGCTATCGAGAAATTTCTGTTTTTGGGTTAATTCGTAGTTTACAGAACGAATCTCTAAGCCCAAATTGTTGATAACCACTTGTCGCTGTTGGATGATTTGATTCAGCGAGTTGAGTTTATCGAGGGTAACTGTTTTTTCTTGTTGCGTATTTGAAAGTGCCTTCCGCTGCTCCGATATTTCGCGTTGCATTTTTTTGCGCTTCGCTTCTAGTTGCTTGCGGGATTGCGCAAACGAATCGCATGGACAAAAGCCCAGTAATAGAAATAGTATGAGAAGTATTTTTTTCACTGCCGTCATTTCAACGACATCCGAGTGTATTCAGATGTTACATTGAACGGAAACGAAGGTATTGCATCAAAACGACTGTTTTTTAACCACATTTTAATCTGTGCACTATCCTGTGCATTTTTGGATTGGATGGAGATGTAATTGGGCAGTTTGTTAATTGCGATGGGTGCAATTGCATTGGGGTTTGCGGGGTTGGCAACGGGTGCTGTAGGAAGCCAATTCTCGTAACTCACACTCACAAAATCATCGGGCTTTTCTTGATGTCGCAATTCTGTAGCGCGAAGCTCGGCTGTTGTAGGAATGGCATCGCCCTGCGAAGCAAAAAAGGTTTTAATGAGGTAGGGGGTAAAGGCGGTGATAAAATATAAGCCTTGGCCGGATGGATATGCGCAATAAGCTTGACCATTGATGTCGGTTTTTTGTTTCATCGGACTGCAAGTATCAATCAATGGTAGGCCAATGAAAAGGTTTTGTAACTGGGTAATTCCCACTGGGGTGTGAAGTTTTTCGCTGACCTCCTTCACGGAAATCGCGTAGTAGTTTTTGTTGTATAAATCCAAGACATGTAGGGTGTCTCCAACAAGCATTCCCTTGGCTACCTGAATCCCCATCGCAACGCTTACCGAAAACCACAAAACGCTGTCCTTTTTCATCCGTAGGCTTAATGTTCCGGAGAGATCTTGTGTTCCCATTTTGGCATCCACATCATATTTGGCGGAGATATACCCCCATAGCGGCTTTTCACATGGCATAAATTTGCTAGTGGCGGGAATAGTTTTGGGTTCATTTTGCGCTGATGCCGAAATGCACTGAACACAGAAAATTACTGCGAGGAAGATGTTTTTCATTTTTGCTTGGGGTTGGATGGCGTGGTATTCAAATCTGATGCCAATTGTTGGAATCGGTCAATCCATTCTTGGTTGTTCAGAATATTGGCGATCGATTTTGCATCGTTGATGTCGTTCAATTGTGTCAACGCTTTTTGGTTATACAATTTCTGCCAAAGTGCTAATGAAAGTGATGCTTCAGCCAGCAGTTCAGCCGATTGCTCCGATGCAATTTGGCCGCCGATATTTGCGTGTAATTTGACAATTTGCGTTGATGCCTTCGCTTCTAAAAGGAGGTATAATTGTAGGACGAACGGATTGGTTTCGATGGCGCTGTTTTTACAAATTTCGACGGCCGTTTTGGGCTGATTAATCGCCAATTGTTGGAAACCTTTCACCAAATCACGCGCGGTAAAAATGGGCAATGTATTTTCTAGAGTATCTGCGTATTCATAGGCCATGAGCCAATCTTGCCTAATGATAGCTGTTTGGAATCGCTGTTGAACTGTGGCTTTCATTCCGTTGATGTTTTGCTCGGAATCATTCATTTCCCTTCCGCTGTTCGGGTTTTGAGCACCATCATTGGCCCCTTGTTTCGGGGTTTCATCACTGCGTTGAACGTCGTTTATCTTTTTGAGCTGATACGTATTGTTCGTAAAATCATTCTGCAGCATCCAATTGGAAATATCGACAGGGATCATCGACTGATACTGTTGTAAAATGGTGCTGTTTTTTCCCGGATTATCGATGATTTCGGCGGGGAATTTCAAAAATACTGCTTGACACCAGAGGATGTAAAGTTTGGTTTCAACGATGGAAGGAGACAGAGAGAAGTGCTTTTCCCAGGTATCTGAGAAAATTTGGAATTCTTGTAAAATTTCCAATTGCGATTGTGCGACGTTTGATGGATTTTTATGTTTCGATTTCCCAGCGATTTCCTTGTCGTCACGGAAATAAATTCCTCCCTTTCCATTTAATACTTGGGGCAGATATTCAAAATAGGCACTTGCCGCTTTTTCGTGGAATGTCCATGAATGTGGGTCGATGGTACAGAGTTCTTTGTAAATTTTTATCGCACCCACCCAGTTTTTTGACTTTTCCAACAATTGGGCTTCGGCATAAAGATAATCTTTGTTGTTGGGAGAGTATTTCAATGCCAAGTCCAAATGATAAAGTGCCATGCTGATGTTGGCTTTATGCATGGTTGACTGGGTAACATCGTTTGTTTTGGAAGTGCTCGATTCGCCAGTAAAATCTGCGTCCCCAGAATTTATCGCGGCACTTGTATTCCCCTGAGAATAAATGGAATAGTCTTTGGCCGACAATTGCGAAAGTCGGAAATACGCACCCGAAATAAACTGG